>JAISYD010000143.1 GCA_031270145.1 Planctomycetota bacterium | reverse complement strand
GGACGGTCGGTCGGGTGTTGATGATCCGCCTGTTGCTCTACCTGATCATCATGGGGTTCTTCCTTCAGTACGCCTTTTTCGGCGAATGGGGCGAACATTTTTATCGCCCCATTTCCGCCGTCGTCGTCGTGGCTATCGTGTTCCTCCTGAACTTTTTCCTTCTTCTCGCCGGGGCGCGGCTGAACCATCTGGATCAGGCCATCGCGATCACTTTCGCCGTGGACATACTGATCCTGACCCGCATCATCATGATTAGCGGCGGGTTCAGCTCGTTATTCCTTCCTTTCTATTTGCCGATCCTCATCATGGCCCCGGCTACCCTGCCGCGGCGGTTCACCGCCGTCTTTCCCTCCCTAGCCGCGCTGGGAGCGACTTATATCGGCTTGGCCTACATCATCAGGCCGCTTGGCGGGGACTGGCTCAAGTCCTATGTTTATTCGCAAGAGATACTTTCTTCGCTCCGGATGTTGCCGCCGCACGCGGCGGTGGCAAGCATTTTGACGATGTCGGCCCTGTTCTTCGTCATTTCCTATATAAGCAGCGTCATCACCGTCAGGTTCACCGCCCTTCGGATCCGGGTCGCCGAGGCGGAGCGCGTGGCGGCCCGTTTTTCCGCCATCTCCGCCTTGGCCGCCAGCCTGGCACACGAGATAAGGAACCCCTTGGCGTCGCTCAGGAGCGCCATCCAGGAAATAGGCGAGTCCTTCGACGCCGACAGCCAGAACCGGACTCTAGCCGGGATCGTCCTTTCCGAGTCCGACCGCCTGGACCGGATCATCGGCCGCTTCCTCGCCTTTTCCCGCGAGGAGGAGTTGCGGCTTTCGCCCAGCCGCCTCGGGAATATCCTTTCCGAAATCCGCACCATGCTTCTGAAGCGCCGCGATGTGGGGGATTTGCAGGTCTTATTGACGATTCACGACGATCCGGAGGTCAATTGCGATTCGGATCGGATGCGGGAGATATTCCTCAATCTGGCTCTGAACGCATCCCAGGCGGTTGGACCGAAGGGCGGACGCCTGAATATAATGCTTTCCGCAAGCCGCAATTCGCTCACTCCCGGGGTGGAGGTCGTTTTTTCCGACAACGGCCCAGGATTGGAAAAAGAGACGATCAAGCAGTTGTTCTCGCCCTTCTTCACCACCAAGCCAAACGGCACCGGCATGGGATTGCCGTTGTCCAGGAAACACGTCTCCTTGCATGGCGGCCACATTGAGGCCGACAACAATCCCGATGGCGGGGCGATCTTTTTGGTCTGGCTGCCCCTCAACCATTTGCCGCCGAAAATCGAGTCGGATACGGGCGGCGGCAACACCATTCGCCTGGTCAAATCCGCATCGGGGAGGAGGAAATAACCACCCATGGAATCGGTCGGAAGAATCCTTTTCGTCGACGACGACGCCAGCCTGCGGACAGTGGTCCCCATAGCGCTTTCCCGCGAGGGATACAAGGTGGACACGGCCGATCGGGCCGAGGCGGCGTTGGAAAAATTCGCGGCCAACCCCTACGACCTGGTCATCCAGGACATCCGCATGCCCGGCATGGGCGGGATCGAGTTGTTGAGCCGCCTGACGGCGGCCAACCCCGCCGTCCCGGTAGTGGTGATGACCGCCTTTTCCACCTGGGACGTAGCGGTGGAGGCCATGCGTCTCGGGGCTTTCGACTACATCAAAAAACCTTTCGACAACAACGATCTGCGCCAATTGGCCAGACGCGCCATCGCCTATGCCGCCCTTGACGCCGGCGACAAGGAGGCCGGCTTGACGCGGATGATCGGCTCAAGCGCCGGCATGAAGGACATCCAGAATATTGTCCGCCGGGTGGCGAAAACCGACAGCACTATCCTTATCCAGGGCGAGAGCGGCTCCGGCAAGGAATTGGTGGCGGCCAGCATTCACGCCCAGTCGTTTCGGAAGGCGGGGCCGTTCATCGCCGTCAACTGCGGCGGCTTTTCCGAGACCTTGCTGGAAAGCGAGCTGTTCGGGCATGTCAAGGGCTCTTTCACCGGGGCGGTGTCGGACAAGAATGGCCTGCTCCAGTTGGCCGACGGCGGCACCTTCTTCCTGGACGAGGTTGGCGAGATGTCCCTTTCCACCCAGGTGCGGCTTCTCCGGGTCCTGGAGACCAAGACCTTCCTGTCGGTGGGAGGCGAAACGCCGTGCCAGGCGGACGTCAGGTTTGTGGCGGCCACCAACCGCGATCTGGCTGAAATGACTAGGGCCGGGACCTTCCGCGAGGATCTTTATTACCGGCTTAACGTCATCCCCATCCAGGTCCACCCGTTGCGCGAGCGCCAGGACGACATCCCTCTGCTGGCGGGGCATTTTTTGTCGCTCTACGCGGAGCGGTTCAAGAAAAACGTGTCCGGCTTCACTCCCGGGGCCATGGACGCCATCCTCTCCTATGAATGGCCTGGGAACGTCAGGGAGCTTCAGAATGCGGTACAGCGCGCCGTTTCCCTGGCTGAGGGCGGCTTGGTGGAATTCACCGACATCTTCCCGGCCTGGACCTCCGCCAGGCGCAAATCGCCCCCCGTAACCATGACCCCGGCCAGACAGGAGGCATCCAATGCCGCCGCCGGCTTTCCGCTAGCCTTGTCCGGGTTCGATCTTGAGAAGACGATGGCCGAGATTGAGGGCGGATATATCCGCGAGGCGCTAGCCCGGAGCGGCAACAACCAGACCAGGGCGGCGGGATTGCTGGGCATCACCCTACGGAGCTTCCGCTACAAAATGAAAAAATTGAGATTTGACAAATGACGCCGGCACTTAGAGTTGACGAGGACACGGATCTAAAGGCCTTTTTCCGCCGCCGCCTGCCGGAATGGAAGCCGTCCACCCTGCGCCAACGCCTGGCCCATGGACTGGTTTTTCTGGACGGCGAGGCGGTTTTCCGGGGCGATGTTCGCCTGGCGATTGGACAGGAGGTGCGCATCCTGTCCCGGCCGGCGGATCCGAATCGCTTTTTCCCCACCGACTTGGGTAAGCCGCCGCTGGACATTCTGTACGCCGATTCCGCCCTGGTCGCCGTGGACAAGCCGTCCGGCTTGTTGTCGGTGGCGAGCGAAAGGGAAAAGAACTGTACCGCCATCCGCCTGATGCGGGATTGGCTGGTCGGATTGCGGCGGAGGGAGGACGGCGTCCTGCACGCCGCCCACCGTCTGGACCGAGACGCCTCCGGAGTGCTGCTGTTTGCCCGAAGCCTGGACGTCCGGCGGCGTTTGGCGGCGGAATGGCATAATTTTGACAAGACCTATCTGGCGGTGGTCGATGGCGTTCCGTCCGCGTCCGAGGGGAGCATTGATCTACCGCTCCGTGAGGATAGGGCGTTGTTTGTCCGGGGGGCAGAAAACGGCGGCGGAACCGCCGCTTTGACGCATTACCGCCTTATCCGGCGTTCAGGCTGCCGATCACTCCTGGAGGTGAGGCTGGACACCGGCCGGAAACACCAAATTCGGGTGCATCTCGCCCATATCGGCTGTCCCGTCGCGGGAGATCGCCGCTATGGAGTGTCCAAGGCCCCGCGCCTCGCCCTGCATGCCGGCGAACTTCGCCTGTCCCATCCGGACGACGGGCGGGAGCTAATCATCCGGGCCAGGACCCCGGAGTTTTTTAACCGACTTTTGAAAGGGCGAACATGAACCAGCGAATTGTGATACCAGAAGCCGGCAAGGTGGTCATTGAGGAGGCGCCCATGCCTAATCCCGGCCCGGGCGAGGCGCTGGTGAAGGTGTTATACGGCGGCATTTGCGGCTCCGATCTCGGCACCTACCGGGGGACCTTCGCCTATGTCTCCTATCCGCGCATACCCGGCCATGAATTGGCCGTCGAGGTGATGGAGGTTCCGGATAACCAATCCGGAGTGAAGAAAGGGCTGCTTGCCACCGTAAATCCCTATTTCAACTGCGGCAAGTGCTATCCATGCCGGAACGGCCGGCCAAACTGCTGCGTCGGCAACCAGACCCTTGGCGCGCAGCGGCACGGCGGGTTTGTCAAATATTTCACCATCCCGGTTGAGCGGATCTATTCCTCGCGCGGGCTGGGCGTCAGAGAAACCGCCCTGGTGGAACCGTTCTGCATAAGCTATCATGGAGTGAAGCGGGCCGGTATCCGTCCGGGCGAGAAGGTTCTGGTCATCGGGGCGGGAACCATCGGCATTCTGGCCATGCTTGCGGCCAAGCATTTTGGCGGCGAGGTTTACCTGACGGACGTGGCGTCCGGCAAATTGGCATACGCCGAAAAATTGGGCGCGGCCGGGACTTTCGTCAACTCCTCGCCCGAGGCCCTGCGGGAATGGACGGCGAAAACCACCTCCGGGGACGGCTTCGCGGCGACTGTAGAGGCGGTCGGTTTGCCTGCCACCTTCAACGACGCCGTTGAATCGGCCGCTTCCGCCGGCCGGGTAGTGTTGATAGGGATTTCCAAGCGTAATATCCAGGATTTCAACTTCACCCTGATCCAAAAAAAGGAATTGGCGGTCTTTGGCTCCCGGAACGCGGTGAGACAGGACTTCGCCGAAGTCATCGACGTCATGCTGGCCTCCGGCCTTTCGGCCGACAGCCTAGTCACCAACACCTATGAATTCGCCGACGCGGGCATTGCCTTCCGGGAATTTTCCGAAAGGGCGGGGGAGATGCTCAAGGTGCTTTTGCGCTTTTGACCTCGGTTCGAAAACTCCATGCGCCGTCCATATGGCTGGCTAGCCGCATGGACGGCGCCTCATTGCGGCAAAGCCAGCCAATCCGGCCCGTCATCCCATAGTTCCAGGCGCGAGTCTGGAAGCCGGGTCGCGCCATTCCATCCACGAATGCGAGCCGCCGGGGTTTATGACGATTATGGTTGAAGATTGGCCGCGACCCTGGCCGATAAAACATCCGGAACGGCTTCGCTCCCCGCGGGGACGGACGGGTTCCCGGCGATGCCCTCCGGGGCGATTCCGTGCCTCGCCGCTTGGTTGGCTTCCCATTATGGAGGAAGGCCGTGACAAGACGATTCGCGGCGACATTTATCCTGGCGGCGGCGCTGACGCTGGCCGCGGCGCTGATTGGCTGCCAGGCGCCTTTCATGAACGGCGGCGAGGATTTCCGCTCCGGCGGACCCGGTCAGGGCGGGACCAACCAGGCGTCGGGCGGCGCCCGTTGGCCCCGGAACGGCTGGAACGCGGGCGGACGTCGGGAAAGGGGCGGCGGCGGCCAGGGCGACAATCCGCTGTATCCCCATATGCCGCGCTACGGCGAGGATTACAAGCCATTCGACTCCAACCTTGGCGCCTTGGACGGCGATTGGAAATATGGCGAGAAATACCCCGATTTCGATCCGGCCAACCCCATCCAAAAAGGGCAGATGGGCGTTGAATACCAGCCCCGGGACTGGGTCGAGGGCATGTACAACCCGAACAGCCTGGGCCTCCGGACGCACGGCGCCGGCCTGATCAACGGCCTGGTCCAAAATACCTTCGCCGAAGCCGGAGGCGACCATAACGTCACCCTTGATCCCTCGGGACGCACCATGTTCTATTCCACCACACGTATGTCGCGCAACCCCAAGCTGGCCATGCAGGAGGTGAGCGGCAAGGCTTGGACCCTCCTTACCGACGACAACATGGCCGACATGATGCCGGCGGCGAGCCCGGACGGCAAATGGCTGGCCTGGTGCTCCAACCGCTACGGCAATTGGAGCCTGCTGCTGCGCGAACTAGACTCCCCGTCCGGCTCGTCCCCGAAACAGCTCACCCGAGACAAGGACGACGACATCCATCCCTCCTGGTCCCCGAATTCGGCGTTCCTGGCCTTTAGCCGCTTCAATTCGATGGACGGCCAGTGGCAGGTATGGATTCTGGACACGGCCAGGAAGACCTTCACCGCCATAACCGAGGGGCTGTTTCCCTCCTTCTCCCCGGTGGTACGCCGCAAAACCGCGGACGGCGCCGACGTCTACACCATCGCCTACCAGCGCCACCGGCAAAGGGATGTCCCCTGGTTCAGCATTTGGACCATAGAAGTGGCGCTCCAGCCGAACGGACGTATGGAGGCGCTCGGCTCCCCGAGGGAAATCGTCTCTTCGAACGACTGGGCCGCCATCACCCCCGCCTGGTCGCCGAACGGCCGCTACCTCGCCTTCGCCTCGGTCAGGAAGTCGCCCCTTTCCGAAATGCAGGCGCGCATCTACCGGGCCGACGACATTTGGGCGGTGAAATTGGACGGCACCGATCTCACCCAGGTGACCGATCATCCGGCGCCCGACTGGTATCCCTTCTGGGGGGTGGAAGAGGGCAATCCGGTGGGACGCATTTATTTCACCTCCAGCCGCAAGGGCAACCCCACCATCTGGAGCGTCAGGCCGCTCATGCCCGGCATGTTGAACGAGCTCCGCGAAGAGGCGGAGAGGGAAGCGGCCGGGAAATAAAACATCCGGACTTGTTCCGGGCAGCCGCCGTCGACGACGCCCGGCAATGGACAACGATATGACTCATGCCCGCTTTGCCTCGGCGCGCCTAGGTATCGCCATCGTCTGCCTGTTGCTCCCCGCCGGTTGCGACGAGGCCCGGCGCATCGGCGCCACCCTTGGCTCCTCCTCCAAGCCCTATCAGGAATTCCTGGAGGATCCGGTGGCCCTGACCGCCATCAAGACCATCGCCATCGTCCCCTTCGCCGATCAAGCTCCCCAGCCCGGTTTCGACGCCGACGTTTTCGCCAACAAGCTGGCGAACCAGTTGGCGGCCCACGGCAAGATGCGGATCATCTTCCCGGCCGAAATGCTCGCGGTGGTCGACAGCCAGAACCGGGCCGCCTACCGGCACAACGCCCAACTGCGGGAGCGGCGAAGCATAGGGCTGGACACGTCGGAGGAGGGGGAGGGGCAAGCCGGTGGCGGGATATTCGCCGCCGACGACGGCGGAGGGCAAGCGCCCCGGCGGTACCTGGATCCCGTCAAGAATGTGGAGGAAGCGGTGCGCCTGGCCCGGCTGGCCAAGGCCGACGCCGTCATCGTGGGCGAGGTCTCGGACATCGATCCCTATATGCGGCCCCGCCTGACCCTGAGCCTGCGCCTGATCGCCACCGGCAATTCCGAATCCGCCGCCCGGGCCATCGCCGAGCTTTCCCAGTGGGGCGTCCCGCGTACGCCCGAGGCCGCCTCCGGCGTCGTCTATATCCGCCAGGAATCCTTCGACAGCCGCATCGGCAGCGTCGGTTTGGATGTTTCGCGGTACGGCCTCACCCATCTCATCGACGACCATCCCTACGACACCGAACTGTATGTCCGCAGCATGACCCATTATTACGACGTGGTTGCGAGCCAATTGGCCCGCTCCTACATGGAGGTGCGGAAAAAAGCAGTGGCGGAGGCGGAAAAACGCGCCCGCGAGGCGGCCAAGGCCGCGAAGCGCGATCAGGCGGCGGCGGCCAAGCGGCTGTTTGCCCTCATGGAGCGCGATTCCCGCATACCCGATTACGAGGCCGACGCCAGGGGCGAAGGCTGGTTCGACCAGTCCTTCCCCGACCGCCGGGCGGTTGTCGGCGCGAACGGCGGCGACAACCGCATACAGTCCTGGCGGCCGGAGGGCCGGGACATCCGGCCCGCCTCCGCGGCCGAACGCCTGGCCCGGGACGGGCGCGTACCCGAAAACGAGCGCGGTCGCGGGTTGGAGGGCTATTCGACCATGGCCGACTCATCTTTCCCCGACGCCGACGAATTGGTGGAGATGAACCTGATGAACGCCCGCGACCGGAGCTGGCGGCCTGACTATTACAACCACGCGAATCCGCAGAAATCGGCTCCGCTTTACGCGCCGGAACAATTCCGGGCCGGCGAAACGGACCGGCAATGATAATTTCGTTTGCGTCCAACCTGGGTCGCAAGTAAAAAATAGCCGGGACGCAAGTTGGGCTGTATCCAAAAAAGCCGCTAGCGGGGGAAGGATGGCTGCCATGGCCAAGGTGATTGACGCCGACAACATGCGCTACACGAGACAGCATGAATGGGTGATGCTTGACGACGACGTGGCCACGATTGGACTGACCGAATACGCCCAAAGGGAAATGCCGGAAATCAACCTGGTCGAACTGCCGGCCGAGGATGTCGAGATCCAGGCCGGAGACGAGGCGGTCATCGTCGAGTCGGCCGGCGATTCCCTGTCGGTGCTGGCGCCGCTGGATGGCACGGTGACGGAGGTGAACAGCCTCCTGGAGGACAATCCGGGGCTGATCAATTCCGACCCTTATGGCGATGGCTGGCTGCTCCGGCTGGAGCTCACCGACGCCGGACCCTGGTACGATCTGATGACGGCGGAGGAATATGAGAAATACATAAAGTAGCGGCGGGGCCTCTTACCGCCGATACCATATGTAATACGACAGAATCACCGCCAGGCTGGCGCTGGCCGTCAGCGCCGCCACGATATCGCAATAAAACCACCAGTTTTCCTTCCAGGCCACCGCCAATCTGAGTTTCTTGACGCAATTGCCGATTTTCCCGTACAGCAGCAGGTTGGCGTAAAAGATCAGCTTGCCCTTGAGATCGGGCGGCGGCCTGGCGGCGGTGCTGTTTTCCTCCGAGGCGCCGACGGCTTCCGCGTCGCCTTTTCCGCTGCCCTCGGCGGCCACGCCATCGTCCAGCATCGTCTTTATGTCGTCATCCAAACCGTCGGCGTCGCCGGAAAAATCCAGGTCGTCCAGGTTGGAAAAGACATCCAAAGGGTTCAACGCCACCGTTTCCTCGGACCGGGCGTCCGCGCCTCCTTCCGGCGCGTCCTTGGCCAGTTGCG
>JAISYD010000141.1 GCA_031270145.1 Planctomycetota bacterium | reverse complement strand
GCCACCACCCTCAGGACGGTACGGAGCGCCACCTCGAACGACTGGGGCGCCGTCTGCTGGCACCAGGGAAAGTTCCACGAGGCGAAAATGCGCGAGCGCCTGGAAATACTCGACCGGGTGGGCGGCGGCGACAGCTTCGCCTCCGGCTTCATCTACGGGATGCTGGTCATGGGCGACGCCGCCAAGGCGGTGGAATACGGCGCCGCCCACGGCGCCCTGGCCATGACCACCCCCGGCGACACCACCATGGCCAGCCTGGCCGAGGTGGAAAAGCTGGTCGGCGGCGGCGGCGCCAGGGTGGATCGCTAGTCCGCCGCGCCCCGTTCCGGATCGCAATCCGTTCCCGCCGGCTTCGCGCGAACGGCCTAAATATCAACCGTCCTGTTTCATCTTGGCGATCAATTCGGCCATGACTTTGTCGGTCTCCCCGTAGGGCACCTGGCAGGTGCCAACCGCCTTGTGGCCGCCGCCGCCGTATTTAAGCATCAGGGCGCCGACATCGGTTTTGGAGGTGCGGTTGAGTACGCTGTGGCCGACCGCTATGGAGCAGTTCCGCTTATCCCGGCCGTCGACGACCCACAACGAGATGTTTTGCTCCGGATACATGCCGTAAATAAGAAAGCGGTTGCCGGCATAGATTTGCCCGATGCCCCGGAGATCGGAAATGATGACGTTGGCGTCGATCCGCGTGACCTTTTTGACCATTTCCCGGAAAAGACCGTCCTGCTCCCGGTAGACCTTGACCCGCTCCAGCACATCGAGGCTGGCCAATATCTGTTCAATGCTTTGGCCGCGGCAGGCGTCGATAAGCGTTTCGATGAACTCGAAATTGGCTAGGCGGAAATCGCGAAAGCGGCCCAGTCCGGTGCGGGGATCGATGATGAAACCGAGCAGTATCCAGCCGGCCGGGTCGAGGATTTCCTCCAGCGTCAGCTTGGCCGAGTCGACCCTGTCGACCGCCGCCACCATTTCGGCCAGGCGAGGCGCACGCCTGTCGCCCATGTAATAATCGTAAATCACCCGGGCGGCGCTGTCGGCCGGCCGGCTGGCCCCGTTGTAGATGAGGCTGGGATCCAAACGCCTGGTTTCGCTGGAATGGTGATCAAACCACATGCCGCAGCCAGGCACATAGGGGATGTTGGCCAAGACGTCGTTCCCGGTCACCTCCACCTTTCCGTCCTGCATATCCTTGGGATGGACGAACTTCCACGAGTCGATAACGCCAAACTCCCGCAATAGGGCGGCGCAGGCCAGCCCGTCGAAATCCGCCCTGGTCAACAGCCGCATGGTGAATCCTCCCGAATCCAGACCCACCCGGCCAGCCGTCCGCGCCGGACGGGCGCCGCAAGGTCAAAACTTCCAGAAGCGCCGCATACGCGGCCAGTATAGCCTGGAAGGGAGGGAAGTCAATTATTATTGTAAATCAAGCCGGCACAACTTTTCCAACCCCGCCATTCGCGCCTTCCAATTTTCACCGCGGCAATTTGCTTGCCTCCCGGGCAGACGATAGGTATACTGGTTGCCGGCTGTCGGCGCGGCGGCGCCAAAGCGGCGTTTGTCTTGCTTGCGGAGACCTCAATGAAACTCATCCTTCTTGGTCCGCCCGGAGCCGGCAAGGGGACCCAGGCGAAGTTCATCTGCGAAAAATTCGGCATTCCGCAAATATCCACCGGCGACATGCTGCGGGCCGCCGTCAAGGCCGGCACCGCCATCGGCCGCCAGGCCAAATCGATTATGGACGCCGGCGACTTGGTGCCGGACCAGTTGATCATCGACCTGGTGAAGGAGCGCATCAGCCAGCGGGACTGCGCCAACGGCTTCCTTTTCGACGGTTTCCCCCGAACCCTGAAGCAGGCCGAGGCGGTGCGCGAGGCCGGCGTGGACATCGACGCCATTGTCGAAATCAAGGCGCCGGACGATTCCATCATCGACCGCATGTCCGGCCGGCGCATCCACCTGGCCTCCGGACGGACTTACCACGTGACCCACAATCCCCCGAAAATCCGGGATCGGGACGACGTCACCGGCGATCCGCTGATCCAGCGCGACGACGATCATGAGGACACGGTCCGCAGGCGCTTGAGCGAATACCACCGCATGACCGCCGTCCTGTCCGCCTTCTACCAGAATCTGGCGAAGTCGGGGGCGGGCGGCTCGCCCAAATTCATCGCGGTCGAGGGAATCCAGAAAATAGAGAAGGTCACCGCCGACATCCTGGCCGGCTTGGCTTCCGTCTAAGCCGGCGATCCTTCGCCTTCCAGGAGAAACATCGCATGCGCCAAGGTTTGTGGTTGCCGGTCTTGTTCGCCGCCGCCCTCTTTCCGACCGCGGGTTGTCGCCGGGCGCCGGAAAACGCCTTTCCCGGGACCGCCTACTACGAGGAGCGGGTCGGGAAGTTGAAAATCAGCCCGGCCGAGGCCTACAACCTGGCGCTGGAGCAGGCCCGGACCGATAACCGGGTGCAGTTCGTCTCCCGCCGCCCGACGGTGCTGGCGAAGCGCTGGTATGTTTTCAGCCTGCCGCAGGCGTCCGGCGCGAGCCTCCAGGGCTACCATGTGAACGGCGAGACCGGGGAAGTCAAATACCAAGGCGAAAAGAGGAGCGTCGGGCCGAACCGGAGCTGAGTCCGCGCCGCTCTTTCAGCGATATTCCCGCCGCACCTCGTCCAATTCCCGCCGCACCTCGTCAGCCTCCATGATCCGGTTGCTTCGCTCGTCGCGGATTATCATGTCGGCGGCCAGCGGCAGCAGGAAGGTCTCGGCGGAGAAGGGCGGAAGGCCGTTCAGGTTGGTGCGGACGCCGCGGATTTCCCGAACCGTCTCCTCCAGCTTGAACCTGGGCGGCTCGCCCGGTCTGGGCGGCGGGAACTTGATTTCCTTCCGCTCGAAGGAGCGCACCCGCCAGGGCAGCGCTTGGCCGGGAATCATCCACAGTTCCAGCGTCTCGCCGCCGCGCTTCGGGGTCAGGGTGAAGTGCAGGGAGGCGTCTTTCCGGCCGGGGAGCGGCTCCTCGACGCAGAGAATGTCGAAGTCCTCCCTGAGGCCGTGGGCCGAGGCGACATCCCGCCCCATGAGGAAAAGCCCGATAAACACCGCCAGGCCCTGGGCCTGGCCAGATCCGATGTCGGGGCGGAAGACCTGCCGGCTAACCTGGCGCTGGCGGGCGCCGTCGCGCCGCGCCTCCACCTCCCAGATGTTCCTGCCGTCGACGATGATCAGGGTGGATTCCTCCAGGGGGACGCGCCCCCGACTGGATCCCTGGTTCACCAGGAGCATCCGGGTCGGGGTTTGGAGGCGCAGAAATTCATAGGAGGTCTGGGAACCCTTGATCATGCCGCCGGATTTGCGGGTCACCAGGTTGGCCTCCATCCTGGACACCCCCTGGGCGGCGTTGAATACGTTGTTTATGGCGGCGTCGGCTTCCTGCGGCGAAAGTTGGCGTCCAACCGGCTCGCCCGCCGCGAGGAGGGGGGCGAGGAACAGGAGCGCCGCCGCCGGAGCGTTCATTCTTCGCATGGAGTCGGTCCTTTCGTGAGCGTGTCCGAGGCGCGCCCGGCGATATGCCGGGATGGCTTCGGCCGCAAAGGGCATGATAAGGCCCGCCGCGGCGGGGTCAAGGGCGAAACGTTCCGAGGCGCTTGCCGATCCAGGCCAAAGCCTCATCCCGGTTCGCCATTTCCCCCTCAAGGCGGGCATCCTCCGCCAGCCGGAGCAGACGTCCCACCTCCGGGCCGGGCGCCACCCCCAGCCGCAAAAGATCGCCGCCCCGGAGCAGCGGTTCCGGCCTGGGCGGCCTGGCCTTTTCCTCTCGCCAGGCGTTGAGCCCGAAAAACCAGTTCCCCAGCATCCGGTGCGAGGCTAGGCAGTCCAGGCGGTGCAATTCCAGGTGGACGGCGAAGTCGGCCTCGCCCAGCCAACGCCGCAATTTGGCTTTCCGCATTTGCCGCAGGGTCGAGAAATGGATGTGGCGGCGGATCAGATCGTGGACGCCTCCAATCAGCCGCCGGGGTCGGCGCAGCCGCTCCAGCGCGGCGTCCGCCATCTGCGCCCCCAGCGAGTCGTGCTCGTTGAAGCGGATGCGGTCGCCCAGGGTCAGGGTTGCCGGCTTGCCGATGTCGTGGAGCAGCGCGCTCCAGGCCAGGATGCGCTCTTGTTCCGGATCGAGGGCCTCGCGGCATTCCCGTACGCCGGCCAGATATTCGGCGCCGGCGAAGCTGCCCGCATCCATTCCCTTCGCCGTTGCCGGGTTCCGGCCGGCGGAGAAATCCAGGGCGGCGGTTTCACCCCGGCGGGCCAGGTCGTTTTCCCGAAGCAGCAACAGGGTATGGAGCCAGACATCGCCCTCGGGATGAAATTCCGGAGGTTGCGCCACCCCGGCCAGGGCGTCGATCTCCGGAAGAACGACTCGCAGGAGCCCGATCTCGCGCAATAGGGCGAAGGCGTCCTCGGAATGGCCGTCCAGAAGCATCGCCTCCAATTCGGCCGCGGCGCGCTCGGGCGACACCCCGGCGGCCAGCCCGGCCAACTCCGCCGCCGCCAAGCGGGTGGCGGCGGCAAGCCGGAAACCAGTGCGGGCGGCGAAACGGACGGCCCGGAACAGGCGCAGCCGATCCTCCCGGAAGCGCTCGGCCGGGACGCCGACGGTCCGGATCAGCCGGCGTCCGATATCGGCCGCGCCGCCGACGTAGTCGATGATCCGGTCGGCGAAGGGATCGTAAAACAGCGCGTTCATGGTGAAGTCGCGCCGCCTCGCGTCCTCCTCCGCCGAGGCGAAAACAACCTCGTCCGGCCGCCGGCCGTCGGCGTAGCCGGATTCGCGGCGGAAGGTGGCGACCTCGTAATGGCCGCCAGCCGCGCCCTCCACCAGGATTATCCCGAAAGCCTTGCCCACCGGGATGGTTTTTGGGAAAAGCCGCTCCACCCGATCCGGAGGGGCCGAGGTGGCCAGATCGAAGTCCTTGGGTTTTTTACCGAGCAGCGCGTCGCGGACCGCGCCGCCGCAGATCAGCGCTTCGAAGCCGGCCTGGCGCAGCCGGGACAGGATGTCCAGCGCCTCGGGCGGCGGCTCCAGAAGCGGGCGGTCCGATCCCGGCATCTCCTACAGGACCCGCCGGATCTTTTCCGCCGCTTCCCCGCCTTCGGCGTCGGCCAACTCGATCCGCTTCGGGTTCATGGCGAAGACGTCGCCCCATTCGAAGGCGTCCCGGTATTTCGGCGTCAGGTGGAAATGAAGATGCGGCATCTTGTCGCCGAAGGCGGCATAGTTGATCTTGTCCGGGTTGTAAGCCTTTTGGATCGCCCGGGCCGCCCGGACCAAGTCGTCGAAGAACTGCCGCCGCCGCTCGTCCGGCAGATCCGTGATGTCCCCGACATGCCCGTTGTAGGCGAGGATGCAGCGGCCGGGATGGCTCTGCTCCCGGAAAAGGTAGAGCGTGGAGGCCGAAAGCTCCGCAATCTCGATCCCGACCGCCGCCATGATTTCGCCCTTTTCGCAGTAATGACACCGAATCTCACCCATGTTCGCTCCTCCCGTTGCCTGTGATGGATATCCATCGCCGGTTAAATAAATAGCCTAATTTTCAGCACTTTCGGGTCATGCTTCCCTTCGCCTCCCCTAGCCCGGCGCCCATTCCAAAAAGGCGAGGCGGCTGGACGCCCCTTCCAGGTGTTTCGCCGAAAATTCGATCTCGTCCGCCAGCCGGCCCCGGTTCCGGCCCTCGATGGCCATGGTCCCGGAAAATCCGGCCGCCCGCAGGGTCGCGAGGACGCGGTAAAAATCCAGCGCTCCCAGTCCGGGGAAAAGGCGGTTGTTATCGGAGACATGAACCGAGACGCATTTGCCCGCGTGGCGGGTTAGGGCCGCCAACGGCGCGGCTTCCTCAATGTTCATGTGGTAGGTGTCGGGCAGGACGCGGAAGTCCGGGTTGCCGAAAACGCCGATGATTTCCGCCGCCTCGTCCAGGGTGAGGGCCAGGGACGCCTCGTAGTGGTTGGTGGCCTCCAACAGCAGGGGCGTCCGATATTGCCGCGCCAAGGGATCCAGGCGGGACAGGCTATCCCGCAGGCGGCCGAGGGCCGCCCCGCGCTCCAGGCCGGCCGGCCCCTTGATGAAGCCGCAGATGATCCCGGCGCCGAGGCGGGAGGCGAAGGAAAGGCATTTTTCCATTTCCCGCAGCGTTTTTTCCCGGATGGCGGGATCCGGCGAACTGAGCGACAGCCCTTTCAGGTTGGCGCAGGCGCCGGTGGCGATCATGGTGAATTTCAAGCCGCGCCGGGAGAGCGGCTCCAGCCAGGCCTCGGGCGGGAAGCGATCGAAATCGGTGAGGTTCACTTCCACTCCGTGGAAGCCGAGCCGTTCCAGGATATCCAGCAGGGCGGCGAATCCGGCGTCCCCCGGACTGGCCGGCGGGGCGATTTGAAGGCAAAGAGGAAAGGCGTAACGCTGATCCCGGGTCGCCGCGGCCATTGTCTCTCCCCCCTTTTCCGGCAAGCGGAATGATCGCCGAATGTCAGTATAAACGCCGCCTTGATCCGCGTCAATGCCCAGAGTTAACGCACC
>JAISYD010000084.1 GCA_031270145.1 Planctomycetota bacterium | reverse complement strand
GCATGGCGACGTGCAGGGCGGCGGTGCCGTTGGAGACGGCCACGCCATGCTCCGCGCCGGTGAAGGCGCACAGGGCATGTTCGAAAGCCTCCACCGCCGGGCCGGTGGTGAGCCAGCCGGAACGCAGCGCCGCGGCCACGGCGGCGACGTCGGCATCGTCGACGAGTTGATGGCCGTAGGGGAGGAAGTTCGGTTTGCCTTTATTCAACACCGCTCTTATCGCCTTTCACGGTTGTTTGATCCTGTTTGATTGTCTGCCAAATATCACCATTTCAAACTCTTGGCAGTGAATTTCTTCCCTTGCGCCCTCTTCAGCAAATATCTCAGGCCGTCGTATATAACCGGGGGAGTGATTGCCCGGAGCGAGTTTTTGAAAAGACATAACTTGCGGCGTAACTTAACAGATTCATGCGCGATCATGGCGGCGGCAATCTCCTGGCCTTCATAGGCGTGAACGGCGCTACCATGTCGGGGCTCGAAGATCATATGGAAGCCGCCTTGAGCAGGCGTGATATTGCCCATGGCTCCGAAAGCCTTGACCGAAACGTTTGTGCAAGAGTCGACCACGCGTGAAAAGTAATTGCATCTACGGCATACGTCGTCCCAAATATTTGCCGTACGAAAGGATTCTCGCATCTGAATAATATTTTCCGGCGTTTTATCGTCCAACATCCATACCGGAATATTGAACGGAGAGTCATCGCCCATAAATTGCGGAGCGCCGCAACAGGGAGCCAACCTTCCTGAAGGCGAGACATAAATGCTTTTGCTATATGCCGCATCACAGGCATTCGCTGGAAGCGAATGCAACGTCGCAAGGCCATCCTCCCTCCCCTCCGAGGGATTCACAGATTTAATTTCAGGTATTACTTGAACATAAAAGCCGGCCTTGGTCCATTTTTCGATGAACAAGCCAATTTCAGAATGGTTGGCCTCGCACCAGACAATTGACACCGTCGCGGGGATGCCGTATTTGCGCAACAGAAGCGGAGCTTGATCCGCATTGGCGAATGCTTGCCGATAATTGGCTATTCCGCATATCTTGCCATATGTCTCCTCGGTAGCGGCGTTTATCGATACACCCATCCATTTTATGTCGCAATGCTCCGCCAGAAAACGGCATTTCTCGTCGTTTAGGGCAATGCCATTGGTGCTGAATACTATGCGAAATCTCCTTTCGGACGCATACCGCAAATATTCACGCCAGTAACGATAGGCAAACAAGTCGCCATGCGTTTCCGTTCCCAGGTCGGGAATGCCGAGCCGCGCGATTATGTCGAGACGCCGATGAAGCTCGTTCACATCGCATTCATGCGCGAATGACTGGAGAGCGCCTGATTTGTCGCCGCCATGTATCGGACAGAAAATACAATTCAGATTGCATTGATCGCCGACATAACAGCAGCATCTTTCTATTTTCACCAAAGTTGAAAAAGCGGCGGCAATCTCCCGCATGTCCTCGGCGGTTATCCGATAACTTGGAGCCATATTGTCTGATGTGCATAGTGACCATGAGCCATACTCCTTAGGCACATCTTTTGCGCCATGGTAATCCACATGCTCGCAATTGACGGTGAATATGTTTTCCGGGCCCAAATAAAATTTCCTGCCCTCCCCGTGCCATTTTTTGGCCAGAGGGACGAGCACTTTCGGTGGATTACGCATGACGAGTTCGCGTTCCATAGCGATCCTTTTAAAACATCGCGGCGACGCCGGGAAAGAGGGAGGGGGATTACAGCAGTCCCCCTTCCCCGGCCAGCCCGCGAATGTCGGCCGCGGAAAGCCAGCGATCATTATTCGACGAGGTATAGGAAAAACCGTCCGGGCAGGACGCTCCGCCGGCCGGCCGGCCGGCGGGATTCCACCAATGGAAGGTCGGCTGGATGATGTAGTACTTGTCATATTCCATGGCGTTCCTGGCGTCGTCGATTGTGATCATCGTCTCATGCAGCTTTTCGCCCGGCCGGACGCCTATCTCCTCCACCGGCAGCCCGGGCGCCAGCGCCTCGGCCACGTCCATGATGCGGTAGCTCGGGATTTTCGGGACAAACAACTCCCCTCCCCGCATGGCCGCCAGGCAGTCCATGACGAAGGAGACGCCCTCGGACAGGGTGATGGAGAAGCGGGTCATGCGCCGGTCGGTAACGGTTAATTTGCCCAGCTCCCGGGCTTGGCGGACAAAGAAGGGAATCACCGAACCCCGGCTGCCCATGACGTTGCCGTAGCGGACGACGGAGAAACGGGTATTGGAAACGCCGGACATGACGTTGCCGGCCACGAACAGCTTGTCGGAGCACAGCTTGCTGGCGCCGTAAAGATTGACGGGAGCCGCCGCCTTGTCGGTGGAAAGCGCCGCCACCCGCCTCACGCCGCATTCGATGGCGGCGGTGATGACGTTTTGGGCCCCGATGACGTTGGTCTTGATCGCCTCGAAGGGGTTGTATTCGCAGGAGGGCACCTGCTTCAGAGCGGCGGCGTGTACGATATAGTCGATGCCGCGGAAGGCGGTGCGCAGCCGTTCCAGTTCCCGGACGTCGCCAATGTAATATTGGATCTCCGGGCGCCCGGAAAACGCCTGGCTGCCCGCCATTTCGAACTGCTTAAGCTCGTCCCGGGAAAACACCACCACCTTGCGGGGGCGATGCCGCGCCAGCAACAACTCCACGAATTTTTTGCCGAAAGAACCGGTGCCGCCGGTTACCAGCACGGCTTTGCCGTCGAAAAAATCGCCCATGCGCCCATCCTTAAAGCGGCCGACCCCGCATTTTCCTATTCAGCATGCTGATATTCAGTCTGCTGGAATATAAAAAATCATTCGCCGCCGAGATAAAAGAGGTAATTTTTCCGTGCCCGACGGACAGAAAATCCATCTTGTATAGCCTAAAGACGCCATTCTTTTCGCCGCAGGACTCATCCCGGCTTTGGCTGGACGATTCCGCCTTGAAGGACAGCAGGTTGAATTCGCGCAAGTAGCCGTCCGGAATCTTTAGCGTCGCGCTTTCCACCCAACCGCTTCCGGCCAGCGTGGCGAATGGCCGGTGGTTGAGCGACAATTCCACATGAAGGCTCTTGGGGGCATAATAGAGCAAACACAATCTGTCGGGGGGCGGCTCATTTCCAGAAGAAAAGAACATTTGCGCCTTGTCGCCCGACATATAGCGGTATTTG
The DNA here is from genome assembly GCA_031270145.1 of Planctomycetota bacterium. GTDB lineage: Bacteria > Planctomycetota > SZUA-567 > SZUA-567 > SZUA-567 > JAJBSZ01. The sequence continues at coordinate 4,666 of JAISYD010000084.1, read as the reverse complement.
CGGACATGCGGTAAATTGACAAAACAGGCTTCAAGATCATCGTGGTCACAACTAAAATTAAGCCGGCGGTTTTTTGATAAATCCAGACTTTTATTCTCATAGCCCATCCGCATCCCGATTTCATTGATGTCAAGGACGCCGGAAAACATGGCGTCCTCGCCATCCGCGGAAAGCGCGCGATCCGCGTCGGTCGGGGCGTATTCCGGCGCCGTCCCGTCGGCGACGCATTGGCAAATCCAATCGAGTTCGGCGTTTTCCCCCGGAGCCAACTCCCCGGACGAGGCGTAGTTCAGGCTGGCGCCCAAATTCCAGCCGTGTATTTTCACCAGCGGGAAGGGGATCGTCAGCTTATTGAGCAGCATATGCAACAACCGGAACGCCTGGCGCTGAACGGCGGCGTCCGCGTGGCCTTCGGGGAGAACGGCGTGACGCGCGAAGCATTCTCGCATATCGTCAAAGGTTTTAAGCAGGGAGATGCGGTCGATCAGGTTCAAATTACTTCTCACCCCGCAACAAGCAACCTTGCCGCGCAGGGCCATTTCCAGGCCGCAAGTGGAAACATAGGCCAGGCCAACCGTGGCCGCGTCCATCAGATCATAAGTCGAACACTTGTCCGCGGCATCGATCACCGAGAGCCGGCTTCGGTATTTTTCGTCGTTTTTCAACCGCGAAAACCACTTGAGATCATATTCGGAGTTCCTGCCGTCGAAGCGCTCCGCCGCCATGTTCGGGTGCATGCGGATCACAAGATGCACCCGCGGATGCCGCTCAAGCGCGGCTATGACGTTTTCCATCCAGGCGTATTGCTCCAGGGAGGACGCGCTGTATTCCGGATCGGCGGACAATTCATCGGTGGAGGACGGGAAAAGAGCCCAGACGGCCTTGCCGGGCGCGATGTCCAGCCGGGCGCGGATTTTCCGCGGCGGGACAAAATCCCGCTTGGCGAAGGCGCGCCAGCCGATGACCGATTCGTCGCCCAACTCCCGGCGGCATTGGTAATTGGCGACCGCTTCGATCTGTACGCGCGTCAGGGGAATGTCCCGCCACCTCTCCCATGCCTGCCCGCAGGCGGCCAACGACCCCGGCAAGGCATTCCTGCCTATTTTTATTCGATCGCCAACCCAGCCGCGCTCATGGGTGTAAACATCGACGCCCCTCAGCCTTGCCAATTCCAGGGAGATATTTTCAAAGGTTAAGCGGCCATTGAAGACCAGCAGGCGATTATAGCCGCCGGCGGACAATATCCGATCCAGAGTCAAGACCCACAGCAGGCCGTCCCCCAGATATTGCCGGTAAACCTCGTCCACTTCCAGGTTGCCGGGGTGGTATTCGACTAGGCGGTAGGAACTTTTGATTGACGGCAAAACCCAGGCGCCGACGGCGTAGGCGCCGTATTTTGCGGCCGCATACTCCTCCGGAGACAGGGAAGCAGCCCATTTTTCGGCCGTCCCGGCGTCGGCCGGATTCGCTAGCTCCATCAGAGAATGTCCAGCAATGCCGGTTTCGCCGCATCTCCGCCGTCCGCTGGAAGAACAGATATCGCAAATGCCCGGCCCGAACCCGCCGAAATTGGGCAAGGTTTTGGCGTAACAGATATTAGCCAATCCATCGCAGAAATAATAATCGACTTCCGCTCCGCGCAATTGCAGAGCCCTTAGCAGGGTCAATTCCTGATAACCGTGCATGTCCCATAAACTGGACAAGAACGAAACGCCAAGGATTTTCATTATGACCTTATTCCCAAATAACAGGCGGGCCGCGGACATTTTTTATTTAAAATGATCTGTACAATAACAGCCCCAGTAAGACAATATTGCTTATGATTGACAGATTAATCCACAATTTGGTATCCTTAAAACAACTTTTCAACAGGGGTATCCGGAAAAATTGCACTCCACCATCACGCTTTTCCGAACGCAACGCCCTAGTCAAGCCGCAAACCAACCCTAGTCTCCTCCAGGTTGAATTTTTCAACTGGGAAAACTCGGATTGATCTGCCCAAACCTTGTTCGCCGCGCTATTAAAGACATCCAAGCCAAATTGGGGTTTGAGGGCGGCCGGATGCCGATAGGCATCGGTGATGGGATCGGCGGCGGTGGTCTTTTTTCCGTCGCGCGCGTCAAAGACCGTTTCGCGCAGCCGCAGATCATTCATCCCCCAGCGCTCGTCATTAAGCAGGGTGTGGGCGTCATGCTCAAAAAGAGGGACGAAGAAATCACTAACCCATCCCCATTCAATAAAAGGGATGGCCGCTTTCCGCAGGCGGTCGAACAGCATTTCGTTGTGTTCCGGCGTCCAGCCGGAGCCAGGCGCGTGCTCAATGTGATAGCAGGTCAGGGGCGGGAGAAAAGACGCTTCGGAATAGCCGAGCAGATGCGCCTGGATGCATCCCAAGCTATCGATATGCATGGGAAACGCCTCGAACTCCCCATACCCGCGCATGGCGTTCCAGGCATCCCGGTGCAAAAGGGTGAAGTCCCCGCAGGCATAGTAGTGAAGCCAGTCAACCGGCATGTCCGGCTTGGCCAAGACGACCCGGGGATCGGCAGCCGCGGCCTCCAACCAAGCGAACTGGCTTAAGCCGGCCAACAAGCTGGAGGATCCGGCCGGATCCTTTTTTTGCAAATTGGCGTAGCCTGGTGGGCGTTTGCGGTGGTAATACCGTAGTTGGTTGCCATTTTCCCGGCAAAACGCCTGTTGCGCCGCATGATCGCCGGCGGTAACACTATTGGCGATATCATAGCGATCCGCCCGGTACATGCGGCGGGGATCCAAATCCCTTTGGGCGAGCCGGGCAAAAAGGCTGTCATCCAAAAGGATATCTATGTTGGTCGCCAGCACAAACTCCCCCCGGGCGCGGCGGATGCCCACGTTTTTGCCGATCATCTGGAACAACGGCAACCGATCGCCATGGCGAAGGCCGGCGTGCAACTCCAACGGCACCGTCATGATCCGGACGGAGAAAAAGAAATTGACCGGAAAACGCAGGACATCAGCCAGCTCCGGTCTATCCCTGGGAGGATTCCATTCCACCAACACCAATTCGGTGGGCAGGGAAAACGCTCCGGCTTGCCAGGCCAGAGAATCCACGAACAACTGGGTGCGGCGCAACGGATCGCCGCCATGATCGTCATTGCGCGAAACAGCGACCACGGAAAGCCAGGGGGTTGGTTCTCCCACATCGCGATCAACCGCGTTGACATCCGGCATGGCGCCGCTTTCGGAATTGGACATGGCCGCGATTCCCTTATCAAGCCAAGGCGGCGGCGCAATCTTTACCAAAGGGCTATGATCCTGGACCCTAATCATGATGCGCCCTTTCCAGAAACCTCCCGCGCCAGAAAATCGCCGTATGTCGCCGGCAAACCGGCGGCCAGGGAGGTGCGGGCCTCCCAGCCGAGCGTTTTAAGTTTTTCGACATCCAGCAGCTTCCTGGGCGTTCCGTCGGGCCGGGAGGGATCGAAAACCAGCCGCCCGGAAAAGCCGACGGCGGCGGCCACCGCCCCGGCCAGCTCCCGGACGCTCAGGTCCTTCCCGGAGCCGACATTGAGAACGCCGCCCCGGATGTCCCCATGCTCCATGATGAAGACGCAGGCGTCGGCCAGGTCGTCCGCGTACAGGAATTCCCGCCGGGGCTCGCCGCTGCCCCAGACCGTCATTTCGGCCTTGCCGCCAACCTTGGCCTCGTGGGCCTTCCGGATCAGGGCGGGGAGGACATGGCAATTCTCAAGATCATAGCGGTCGCCCGGGCCGTACAGGTTGGTCGGCATGGCGACGACGTATTCGACGCCGTACTGGCGGTTGTAACTCTCGCACAGCTTGAGGCCGGCGATTTTCGCCAGGGCGTAGGGCGCGTTGGTTTCTTCCAGCGGTCCGGTCAGGAGGCATTCCTCTTGCATGGGCTGGGGGCAGTCGCGGGGATAGATGCAACTGGATCCCAGGTAAAGCAGCCGCCCCACCCCGGCCAGCCAGGCCGAATGGACGATATTGGCGGCCATCACGATGTTTTGGCGAATGAACTCGGCCCGGCGGGCCTGGTTGGCGGCGATGCCGCCGACCAGGCCGGCGGCGAAAAAGATGTAATCCGGCTTTTCGCGGGCAAGGAACGCCTCCACTTCGGCCTGTCGGGTCAGATCCAGTTCGGCATGGGTCTTTAGCGGCAGGTTGGCGTAGCCGCCGGCCATAAGGCGGCGGACAATGGCCGAACCGGCCAGCCCCTGGTGCCCCGCCACATAGATTTTCGCGCCCTTGTCCATGTTCACTCGTCGTAGCCGTAAATTTCGTAGCCGCTCTTTTTAAGCAAATCGTCGCGCCGGGCGTTTTCCAGATCGGCCCGCATCATTTCCCGCACCAGTTCGGCGAAAGTGGTTTTGGGGCGCCAGCCCAGCTTTTCCCTGGCCTTCCCGGGGTCGCCCAGCAGGGTTTCCACCTCGGCGGGGCGGAAATGGCGCGGATCCACCCGGACCAGCGTCCGGCCATGCTGATCCACGCCGGTTTCAGCCGCGCCACTGCCGCTCCAGGCCAGCTCCAGGCCGATTTCCCGGGCGGCGGCCTCGACAAAGTCGCGGACGCGATGCTGGACGCCGGTGGCGATGACGAAGTCGTCCGGCCGATCCTGCTGCAACATCAGCCACTGCGCCTCGACATAGTCGCGGGCGTGGCCCCA
>JAISYD010000068.1 GCA_031270145.1 Planctomycetota bacterium | reverse complement strand
GCCCTACGGAGCGGCGCCAAAAAGGTGGTGGTCGCCGACGTCCGCGAGACCTTCGTCCGCGACTTCGTGTTCCCGGCCATCCGCATGGAGGCGCTGTACGAGGGACGCTACCATTTGGGGACGAGCCTGGCCCGCCCCTGCATCGCCCAGGCCATGGTCCAGGCGGCCCGGGAGGAGGGTTGCGCCGTGTTCGCCCACGGCGCCACCGGCAAGGGCAACGATCAGGTGCGCTTCGAGCTCGCCGCCGCCGCCTTGGCGCCGGAGTTGAAGGTCGTGGCCCCCTGGCGGGACAGGGAATTCTCCTCCGCCATCAAGGGGCGGGCCGAGGCCATAGCCTATGCCGAAAAGCACGGCATCCCCGTGAAGGCCACGGTCGGCAAGCCCTGGAGCTCGGACGAGAACCTGCTGCACATCTCCTTCGAGGCCGGCATGCTGGAAGATCCGGCGGCGCGGCCGCTGGCCGAGATGTTCGAGCTGACCGTCGACCCCCGGAAGGCCCCGGATCGGCCGGAAAAGGCGGTCGTCGATTTCGTCAAGGGCGTCCCCATCGCCATCAATGGGAAAAAAGCCTCCCCGGTCGCCCTCATGCAAGCCGCCAATCGCCTGGCCGGCCGCCATGGCGTGGGGCGGGTGGACATCGTGGAAAGCCGCTACGTCGGCATGAAGAGCCGGGGGGTGTATGAAACGCCGGGCGGCACTCTGCTGATGGCGGCGCACCGCGATCTGGAGGGGCTCACCATGGATCGCGATCTCATGAACCTCCGCGATTCGCTGATCCCCCGCCTGGCCGGGTTGATTTACAACGGCTACTGGTTCTCGGAGGAAATGCGGGCCCTGGCCGCCCTGGTCGAGGAAAGCCAGCGCCACGTCACCGGCCGGGTCGCGCTCGAACTCTACAAGGGCAACGCCGTCCCCATTGGCCGGGAAAGCCCGGAGTCGCTCTACGATCCGCTGGTGGCCAGCATGGACGACGACAGCGGGGCCTATGATCAAACTCTCGCCACCGGCTTCATCCGCCTGCACGGCCTGCCCCTGCGGGCCCAGGCCCGCCGGGCCGCCAGGGCGACCGGCGAAAAGCGGGAATAAAGCCGCCCGCCGCGCTTGGGAACGGCGCAATGGAAGAAGTTTGGCCGGGCGGGTCGCGCGCCGAGGGCCGCTCGCGAAGCGGCCTCCCGTCCTACTTGCCGCTGCTGGACGAGGACGACATCGAGGACATCATGGAGGTGAAGAAGCTGCTCTGGCTCTGGAGCTGCCCCAGGGCTGTTTCCATGGCGTTGAAACGCCGCCACAGGCTCTCCTCCTTCAGATCCAGCTTTGCCTGGAGCCGCTCCATCTGCTCGGTGAGGTCGGCAACCTTCTCGTTGACCACGCTCGTGCGTTCGGCCAGGAAGCCGATCTGGCTGTCCCCGAGGGTGGTGGTCAACTGGTTGAGTTGGCCGGCCAGGCCGATGTCCTCGAAAATCTGCACGTCCAAAAGGCGGAACTTGCCGTCGTCGGCGTTGGTGGACGAGGCCGTGACGCGGACGGCGTTGACCGTCAGGGGCAGGGCCATGCCGAAGTGGTTGGAGTCCACCGAGTTGGAGGTTACCTCGCGGAAAGTCTCCCACTTGCCGGTATTGGCGTCGAGATACTCGATGGTATAGTCCTTGAGCGCGGTGGCGGCGTCGTTGTGGTAGACGCTCAGCCGCGAAATGGTGGTCGGCTTCTGGAAATAGATGCTGTACTCGTTGGCCCCCTCGGCGATGGTCTTGTCCGCCAGCAAACCGTTGTTGACGCCCCAGGAGCCCTTGTTGACGTCGCCGTTGATGGCGTTTTCCACCGAAAAGCCGTCGGCGGCCTGGCCGTTGAAGGAGGCGGTCGCCCTGGAGTTGCTTGAAAGCTTGCTGTTGGAGGCGTTGCGCTGGCCGGCCAGCATTTGGGCCAGGATGTCCCAGTTGTTCGCCACCATGCTGTCCAGGGTGTCCAGGTCCAGATCCATGCTCGAATACCAGGTGCCGCTGTTGTCGGTGGCGGAATTCTTGGCCGAGAGGGTAATGCCCATGTCCATCCAGGTCCAGGTGCGCAGCTTCCCGTTCTCGTCCACCGCCCCCAGGGTGGTCTGATCCGGGTTGAAAATCCGGTAGAACTGATCGTTTATGTCCTCCATCAATTGGCGGATTGAGGTGTCGCCGAAGAGCACGCCGGGCGCGTTGGTCTCGGCGTCGTAGGCGTCGAGGTAGCTCACCAGGTCGTTCAGGTCGTTGTAGGCCTGGACCATGTTCTTGATTTCCTCCACCACCTTTTCCTTGTCGGTGTCGACGCTGATGGTGGTGTAGCTGTCCGAGACCGCCTTGATGTCCAGGGTCAGGCCGAGGATGGCGGAGGAGTTGGAGTTGGTGGCCGAGGACAGGATCATCGGCGACGCCCCGGAAGCCGGATCGCCGTAAAGCACCTTGGCGTCCTTGCCCCGGGAAACCTGGTTGAAGCCGAAAAGATCGTCCAGATCCGATTCTATGACGAAGTCGGACGCCTCGCCGGTGTTCGACGAGGATATGGTCAGCCGGTAGGGGGTGGCGCCGGAACCGTCGTTGACGATGGCGGTTTTGTAGCCGGCCTCCGAAATGCGGTACATCAGGCTTTCCAGGGTGTCGGAACTCATGACGTCGATGCTGGTCCGGAGGCTGCCCTCGAAAATCGAGACCCCGAGGGCGTTGTCGCGGGTTCCCTGGCCGGCCAGGCCCAGCTTCTTGGCCAGGGTCCCGTCCTCGAAGTCGGCGATGCTGATGTTGCC
>JAISYD010000023.1 GCA_031270145.1 Planctomycetota bacterium | reverse complement strand
GGCTATCTGGAGATTGACGCCTACAGCGGCACCAAATCGCAGATCGACGCCAACGGCTTCCTTACCCAGGGCCAGTCCTTCATCCTCACCGGCACCCTGGGTTCCCGGCAGTTCAACTTTTCGGAGGGGGCGCAAATCTCGGACATCGTCTCGGCCATCAAGAACGTGGCCGGCTCCACCGGGGTGGACGCCAGCCTCATCTTCAACCGCAGCCAGGCGGTGAACGTCGCCAACTCGGCCGCCGTCAGCAGCTCCCTTGGAACGGCTGGCACGGCCGACGCGTGCTACATAAGCATCTACGACAACTACAGCATTGGAACCGACGGCACTAAAACGCTTATCGCCACCGCGGCGTCCTTCGGCAACGCCGTCTTCGGCAAGAACACCGACGGCAACGGCAACATTTACATAAAATTCCTCGCCAACAATTCCTACGAGGCCTATAAGGACGCCAGCCTGTCGAAGGAATCCCTGATCGCCTCCGGCGTGGGCAGCGCCGGCGCCGCCTCCGAGCAAAACAATTCCGGCGCGACGGATTTGAGCGTGACGGTCGGTAACGCTAAATACGGCGACGTCATCCGCCTTTCCGTCGGCAACATCCAGCTGGGCGACGATTCCGCCTACGTCAGCGGCTCCGCCGCCTGCCTGTTCAAACTCGCGAATTCGACCGCCGCCGGGGTGCAGCTAGGCATCAACACCGACGCGGCCGGCAAGATTTACCTCAAGGTCGTTTACGATTCGGGCAGCAATTCGTCGGGCAAGGTTTACGCCTACAACAACGCTCTGATGCGGGAGCAGGACAAGGTGGCCGAGACCATGGCCGCCGTCGCCCTGGGAGGCGGCAGCGGCTCCATCATCCTCGACTCCATCTGGAGCGACGAGCACACCGCCAACACCGGGCTTGGCCTTACCCTGGCCAATGGCACTTTCAACAACACCGCGCCCGGCGTCACCAAGACCATGGAGCTCCAATTCACCAACCTGGGCGCCCGAATCAGCACCGCCGAATACGGCAGCGATCAATACATCCGGGTACAGACTTTCGAGGGCGGCCTATTCGTCGACTACGAGGACTCGGCCGACTACAATAGCGCCAAGCTGCTGGAGCGCAACACCACCTACGAAAGGAGGGGCCAGGACGCCACCATCACGGTGAACGGCCAGCAGATGAAGACCAGCGGCCTGACCCTCGATTTGGCCACCCCGGACATCATGGCCGGCATCATCTTCAACGCGGGCAAGTCTGGCACCACCACCATCGCCCAGGTCGGTTACAACGAGGGTACGGTTTTCACCAAGGCCACCTCGCTGACCGCTACCTCGGACACCACGGGCCTGTTCGGAATCACCGGCCTGCTGAACAACGCCGGCCATGTGACCACCGAGACGATCGGCAACTTCCAGAGCGGCATGCAGCTCCAGTTGGGCGAAGGCTCGGGCGATCAGGAGAGGACGGTGATTAGCTTGAAATCCATGGCAACCGCCCAGCTCGGCCGCCTGGAGGTGACCAAGCAGTTCGATTCGAAGAAGGCGGTGATCGAGACCAAGACCCTGTCCATCCAGGACGTCATGGGCGGGCAGTTGGCCTCTCTTTCGGTGGATCCGTCCCTGACCATGCGGATTATCGAAAAGGCCATTTCGGACGTCTCGGAGCAGCGGGCCAGCATCGGCGCGGTGCAGGCCAACATGCTGCAGACCAACGAGAACAACCTGCGCGTGGCCATCGAGAACATCACCAAGACCGAGTCGAACATCCGCGACACCGACATGGCGGCGGAAATGACCGAGTTCGTCAAGAACCAAGTGCTGTCGAACGCGGGCCTCAGCATGGTAACCCAGGCCAACAACCAGGCCCAGCAGGTCATTGCCTTGTTGCAGTAATCGCCAACCCCGCCGGTTCACGGCCAAGCGGCGGGGCGGCAAGACGGCAAGAAAGTAAAACGGCAAGGCGGGCGGAAGGGGGGATTCCCCCTTCCGCCTTTTCCTGCGCGAATTTTTCAAGACTCCCGCTATTTTTCAGGGACGATTAAATATGTCATATTGGCACGCCAGGAGGGAATCGAACCCACAACCGCCGGATTAGAAATCCGGTGCTCTATCCGTTGAGCTACTGGCGTGCTTCGGGACGTTTCGCGCGCATCGCGGCGTTTTCCGCTCCGACCCCTATTTTGCCGCGATGTTCACCAAGCGGCCGGGCACCGTCACCACCTTGACCAGGGTCTTGCCGGCGATCTGGGCCTGGATGCCGCTGTCGGCCAAGGCCAGCCTTTCCAATTCGTCCGCCGGCAAATCGGCCGGAACGGTGATCCGCGCCCGCACCTTGCCGTTGATTTGCACGGGTATCTCCACCTCCTCCTCCCGCGCCGCCGCCTCGTCGGGGATCGGCCAAGACTCCTCGAAGATGCTCCGCCCATGCCCCATGCGCGACCAGCACTCCTCGGCGAAATGCGGGATGATGGGCGACAGGGAGATGATCACCACCTCCAGCGCTTCGCGAAGTACGGCTGGATCCGCCCGATCGCGCATGGAGCGAAGGAGGTTCAGGAGCTCGTTGGTCCTGGCGATGGCGGTGTTGAACTGGTAGCCGCCCTCAATCGATTCGGCTACCTTTCGCACGCACTGGTGGGTCTTGCGGCGCAAATTCCGGTTCGCGGCGTCAAGCCCGGCCGGAATCGGCGCGCCGGGCGGGGCGATTTTCTCCAGGTTGTCCATGACCAGCCGCCAAAGCCGGTTGATGGTGCGCCAAGCCCCGTTGATGCCGTCCTCGGTCCAGATCTGCATGCGGTCGGGCGGCGAGTCGGAAAGCACGTAGAACCGCAGCGTGTCGGCGCCGAAACGCTCCATCATGGCGTCCTGATCGACGATGTTCAGCTTGGACTTGCTGATCTTGGCCATCTCGAAATGCACCCGGTCGCCGCCGCACTTGGAGCAGACCAGCTTGAAGCCCTCGGCCGCGAGGCTGGCCGGGTCGAGGCTCTGGTTCTCCATGCGCTTGAACAGCGCCGCCGCCTCGTCGTCCGCCACCCCGCTCCCGTCCAGGCGCCTGGCCTCGACCGCCTCGGCCGGCAGCCACTTGCAGCTTTCGCAGCGGTAGGCCACCTTGCAGACCATGCCCTGGCAAAACAGCCGCTCGAAAGGCTCGTCAAAGTCGATCAGCCCCAGATCGTGCAGCGCAATGGTGAAGAAGCGGGCGTATATCAGGTGCATGGTGGCGTGCTCGATGCCGCCAATGTATTGGTTCACCGGCAACCATTTGGCGACCTTGGCGGCGTCCCAGCAGGCTTGGTTGTTGCGTGGATCCGCGAAGCGGATCTGATACCAGGACGAGTCGACGAAGGTGTCCATGGTGTCGGTCTCGCGGCGCCCCGGCTTGCCGCAGCGGGGGCAGGGGGCGTTGACGAACGACTTGGACCTGGCGAGGGGGTTGCCGTCGCCGCTGGTGAAGTCGATGTCGGTCGGCAGCAGCACCGGCAGATCCTTTTCCGGCACCGGCACGACGCCGCAGTCGTCGCAATAAATGATGGGGATGGGAGCGCCCCAGTAGCGCTGGCGCGAGAGCAGCCAGTCACGCAGGCGGTAGTTGGTTTTCCGCCGGCCCCGGCCCTCGGCTTCCAACCAGTCGATCACCTCCGGGATGGCCCTGAAATTGTCGGCGGCGCCGCTGAAAGGGCCGGAATTCACCATCGTACCGGCTTCGACATAGGCTCGATCCCAGGACTCCGGTCCCGAGCCGTCGGGGGGACGGACGACCTGGATCACGGGAAGGCCGTATTTTTTGGCGAATTCCCAGTCGCGCTGGTCGTGGGCGGGGACGCTCATCACCGCGCCGGTGCCGTAGCTCATCAGGGCGAAGTTGGCGACCCAGAGCGGCGCCTCGCTCCCGTCCACCGGGTTTACCACGTGGAAGCCGGTGAATATCCCCTCCTTTTCCCGCTCCGCCAACTCCTTGGCCGAGGAGCCGCCCGAGCGCATCCGCTTGACCGCATCCCGGATTTCCCCCTCGCGCGGGGTTCCCCGGATCAGCTTCTCCACCAGCGGATGCTCGGGAGCGATCGACATAAAGGTAACGCCCCAGAGGGTGTCCGGGCGGGTGGTGAAAACCGGGACGGGGTCGCCGGTCTCCTTGACCTTGAACTCCACCTCGGCGCCCTCGGACTTGCCGATCCACTCCGCCTGCATGGCGAGTACGGCGTCCGGCCACTTGCCGCGCAGTTTCTCATGCCCCTGGAGCAGGCGCTCGGCGAAGGCGGACATGCGGTAGAACCACTGGTTCATATCCTTCTGCCCGACCCGGGAGCCGCAGCGCTCGCACTCGCCGTCCTTGACCTGTTCGTTGGCGAGGACGGTTCGGCAGGAGTCGCACCAGTTGACCGGGGCGGTCTTTTTGGCCACCAGGCCGCGCTCGTGGAATTTCAGGAAAAACCACTGCGTCCACTTGTAGTAGTCGACGTGGGAGGTGGCGAATTCCCGGTTCCAGTCGTATCCCCAGCCGGCGCGGCGCATCTGTTCCCGCATGCGGGAGATGTTCCGCTCGGTGAACTCGTGCGGCGGCACGCCGGTGCGGATGGCGGCGTTCTCGGCCGGCAGGCCGAAGGAGTCCCAGCCCATGGGCGAGAGGACGTTGAAGCCTCGGAGCAGCTTGTAGCGGACCATGACGTCCCCGAGGGTGTAATTGAGGAAATGCCCGATGTGGAGCACCCCGGAGGGGTAGGGGTACATGTTGAGGATGTAATAGGGCGGCCGATCGTCATGCCGGTTGCGGAACAGGCCGTCGCGCTCCCAGCGCCTTTGCCACTTTTCCTCGATCTTGTCGAAATTGTATTCCACGTCAGCCATGCGTCGCCTTTCCCGGCCAGCCATTGCCGCTCGCGCCGAAGCAAGCCGCCAATAATAAGGGTTTCGCCCGGGCGGCGCAAGGGGAGGCGAGGAGCTTCAAAGCCATTTCCGCCGCCGCAGATGCCAAACGCCGGCGATGGAGGCAAGCGCCATCAGCGCCAGGGCGGCGAAATAGCCCCAGTCCCAAGCCAACTCCGGCATGTTCTGGAAATTCATCCCGTAGATGCCGGCGATCAGCAGGGGCGGCGAAAGCACCAGGGTCACTATCGACAGCAGGCGGATGACCCGGGTCTCGTCGATGTTGATCAGGCCCAGGGTGGCGTCCAGATTGAAGGACAGCTTGCTCATGAAGAAGGCCGCCTCGTCGGAAAGGGCGGTGAGATCGTTTTTGAGGGAATCCATGACGCCGGTCATGCCGCCCTTGCGGTCGTCGGGCAGGTGAGCCCTGGCGAAGTTAAGCACCCGCTGCAGCGAGGCGATGCTTTCCCTGATGATCGACACCTCCACCCCCAAATCGCCGATGCCCCGCAGCACCGCCGCCAGCTCCTCGCTGTTCGAGGTCAAGCCCCGGTCGGGAAGCGGCTCCATGAACAGCCTGGCGGTTAGCTCCTCCAGGCGGCGCATGGAGGATTCCAGGCCGTCCGCCCGGTCGGACACCATCTCCTCCAGGAGTCGGAAGAAAACGGCCGACGCCGAGGCGATCTGGGGATCCCGGGGCGTCTCCGCCGCCATGCGCTCGAAGGAGAAGAATTCGCAAAAGCGCACGGTGAGCAGCAGGTCTTTCGTGAAAATAAAGGTCGCCGGATGGGGGGGCGGCATCCGGCCCGCGCTTTTCGGGATGAGGCTGGCTATCATGATCAGGGCGTCGCCGTCCTTGTACAGGCGGTTTGACAATTCGATTTCCGCCATGTCCTGCTTGTCGGGGATGTCGATCCCCATAATCCCCCGGAGGCGCTCCAGTTCGTCGGCGCCGGGATTGAGCGAGTCCAGCCAGAAGGTCCGCGAATCAATCTCAATCCCCGGCCCGGCGTTGGCGAGCGCCGCCGCCTTTCCGTTCTCATCCAGCCGATACATGGTGATCATGACGGAATTCCCGCCTCGTGATCGGCAATCCGGGGAAAGTTATTCCGAAATACGCGCCGAAGTTTCAATAGCGCCCGAATTCCGCGTCGTCCAACACGATGTGCTGGTTTGGCCGCACCACCCGGTCGCCGTCATGGGCCCTGGCCTCGCCCACGCTCAACCCCGGATCCTGGAAGGCGGGTTTGCCGGCGGCGCCGCTCTTGTCGAGCAGGCCGGGATTGTTGCCGGCCAGTCCCCTCTCCGGCAAATTCTGCGGCCTGTAGTTGCCGGATGCGTCGCCCCCGCCGGCGTTGGCGAGGCGCCAAAAATCGCCGGCCGAGGACGGTAGCTGGTAGCGTTCCGGCTGTTCGCCGGATTTCCATTCGTCCGGTTGTCCGGGATCGTCCAAAAGGTTGATGTTGGGCTTGATCTGGTTTCCGAAGAGGGGTTCGGGCTGGCCGCGGTCCTCGAACAGGGCGCGGCTGATGAGGCTGAAGCGGTTTTTCAGGGTGTCGATCTGCGAAGTCAGCAGGACCACCGCGGCGGACGATTGCTCCGCCACCGATATTATCGCGTTGGTCGAGGTGTTCATCTGTCCCAGTTCCCGGTTGACGGCGAGGATGCCGGAGGCCTGCTCGGCCGAGGCGGCCGAGGCGGCGGCGGACGAATTCGCCATGCGGATGGCGTCCTGGACGATGTTGCCGAGTATTTCCTTGAGTTTGGATATGAAGTTGCTGGCGTTGCCAATGCGCTCGGTGACGTCCTCGACCATGCTGGCGGTGTCCTTGGCGGCCTTGGCGCTGCGTCCGGCGAGGTTCCTGACCTCGTCGGCCACCACCGCGAAGCCTTTGCCCTGGCGCCCGGCCCGGGCCGCCTCCACGGCGGCGTTCAGGGCCAGGAGATTTGTCTGGAAGGCGATGTCGTCGATCAATTTGACTATGCGGGCGATGCGGATCCCCGCGTCCTGCACATCGGTCATGGCCGAAAGGGCGTTGGTTATCTCGTTGCCGGATCGCTCGGCCGCCTCCCTGGCCTGGGCCGCCAATTGCGTCCCCTTGACCACCGCCTCCGAATTGCCCTGGATTTTGTTGCTGACCTGGCTCATGCCGGAAGTTATGGCGGAAAGGGAGGCCGCCTGCTCGGAGACGCCATGGGAAAGGGTCACCGACGAAGCGGAGAGGCTGACGGCGTTGTCGTTCAGGAGCTTCACCGCCTGGTCGATCTCCCTCAATCCCGCCTTCAGCCACATCAGGCTGCTCACGTCGTGGAAAAGCCCGATGCGCCGGTTGAGGCCGGAACCGGAGCGGTTCGGCAGGAGATACTCCAGAATGATGAATTGGCGTTTGCCGATTTCGAGCGTGAGCTGCGGCGCCAGCAAATCGCGGTTGGGGGGGGCGCCGGTGAGCATGGCGGCCAGGCTGGGATCGATTTTTTTCCCCGCGTTCTTCTCTTGCCCGAGGTTGAAGAGCCTTTCCGCCGCCGGGTTGATGAATTCGTAGCAGTCGTCCCCGTCAATAACCATGGCCGGGGGAACCATGGAACCGACGAGATTGTACAGGATGGCGTCGTCCTGGAACAGGCGCCCCCATCCCAGGGCCATGAGGAGCGAGGCGGCGGCGGCGAAAACGAAGAGCAGGGCGGCGAGCCAGACGCCACGCACAGATACGTCCCGATCTATGGCCGGAGCCGCCAGGAAGGCCGTAGCCAGGGCGAGCAACAACTCCAGCCCGAGAACAAGGGAGAGAGTCTTCAATTTGGAGAATGCCTGGCTTCTCATTTTAGCTCCGTTTAAGCATGCGGCCCCACCGGCGGGATTGCCGCGCCATTCGTCAACGCACAGCTTCCAATGCCTCTAATTCCTCGTCGTGCAGCAATTTTTCGGCGTTCAGGATGATCTTCACCTCGTTGTCGACCCGCCCCAGCCCCTGGATGAAGCGGTGGGCCACTCCCCTTTGGACCGTCGGCGGCGACGATATCATTTCCGGCGGAATATCCAGGACCTCGTTGACCGTGTCGACGATGACCCCGACCGGAATCTCGTTCATGTGGGTGATGATGATGCAGGTGCGCTCGTCGTATTCCTTGGCGGGCATCCCGAAGCGCATGCGCAGATCCAGGGTGGGGATGATCTGGCCACGCAGATTTATCACCCCCTTGATGAAATCGGGGAGATCCGGGACATCGGTTATCTTCTGGATGCTGATGATCTCCTTGACGTGCCGGATTTCTAGGCCATAGTCCTCCATCTCCAGGCGGAAGGTGAGATATTTGTCCTTCTGGGTGTCGTCGTCTTCCTCGTCGTCGCCCCAGAACTCTTCCAGCATGGATTGCCGCATCGGCGTCTCCTTCCGACCCGGCGCCAGGAATCCCGGCCGCCGGCGCCCGTGATCAGGCCGGCGACTGCTGCCGCGCCAGTTTGACTATCGCCCCGATGTCCAGGATCAGCCCAACCTCCCCGTCGCCCAGGATGGTGCAGCCGGACACGCCCCGCGAACGCTTTAGCCAGCCGGAAAGCCCCTTGATCACCGTCTCCTGCTGGCCCAGCAACTCGTCGGCGAAAATGGCCACCACATCGCCCTCCTCGCCTTCCACAATCATCAGGATGCCGTCCACCAATTCGCGCGAGGTCTGCATCCGGGAAAAGGTTTCGTTCAGCTTGACGATGGGGATCAACTCCTCGCGGATGCGCACCATCTGCTGGCCGTCCGGGGTGGAGAAAATCTGGGACATAT
The DNA here is from genome assembly GCA_031270145.1 of Planctomycetota bacterium. Taxonomy (GTDB): domain Bacteria; phylum Planctomycetota; class SZUA-567; order SZUA-567; family SZUA-567; genus JAJBSZ01. The sequence goes on along the minus strand of JAISYD010000023.1, from coordinate 3,125 downwards.
CGGGCTTGAGCGACTCGCGGATGGACAGGAGGGGTATGATGTAGCGGGTGCCGCCGGAACTGATCAGCATGCCGTCGATGATGGCCAGAGTCAGCGGTATGCGCAGGATCACCGCCATGCCCTCGCCGGTGCGGGTGCGGATGTCGATTTTCCCGGACAGCTTTTCGATGTTTTTCTTGACCACGTCCATGCCGAAGCCGCGGCCGGAGATGTCCGTCACCTTGGCGGCGGTGGAGAAGCCAGGCTCGAAAATGAAGTGGAATATCTGGCTCTCGCTCAAATCGGCGCCGTCCCCGGTCACCAGGCCGCGCGAGATGGCCTTGGCGAGGATGGCGTCGCGATCCAGCCCCCGCCCGTCGTCGGTGACCACTATCCACACCTCGCCGCCCTCGTGATGTCCCTCGATGGTGACGCTGCCGGTTTCGGGCTTGCCGCGGGCGGCCCGCTCCGCCGGCGGCTCTATGCCGTGATCGATGGCGTTCCTGATGATGTGCACCAGCGGATCGGAAATGCGCTCAATCACCGTCCGGTCGACCTCGGTGTCCTCCCCCAGGAGGATCAGGTCCACCTGTTTGCCCGACTTAACGGAAAGATCGTAGACCAGGCGCGTTATGCGGCGGAAGGTGGAGGCAAGCGGAATCATGCGGACGGTGGTGGCCATGTCCTGCAGGGAATTGGTCACCCGGTGCAATTGGTGGATCGCCCGCTCCAGGGACTCGTTATTGGCGTCCCAAACCACCGGGTGGCGGGTCACCATGGCCTCGGCGATGACCAATTCGCCCACCAGATCGAGCATGCTGTCCAGTTTGCGGAGATCGACCCGTATGTCGTTCCTGCCGGTAATCTGATCGGCGTTGCGCCGCTTTTCCTCGGTGTCGCTTTTCTTGCCGGCGTTGCCGCTTTTCGGGGCGGCGGCCGGCGGCTTGGCCTCAACCGGCTGCCGGGGGGACGGCTGGATGTCCGGAGGCGGAAGCGGCGAGGTTGGCGCCGGCGGCGTCTCCATGACAATCGTCTTCGCCTTGGGGACGGCAGTGAGGTTCTCCTGCGGGGCGGCGTCGCCGATCAGGAGCAGCCGGGTGGCGTCTTCGCTTTTCCGTTCCGCCTCGGCCTTGGCCGGGGCGGCGGAGGGAAGTTCGGCGGCCGGCGGCGCTTCCGCCGCCTTGGGTTCGACAACGATGGCCGTCTGGCGACGGCTCACGTCCGTGCCGTTCGCGTAGGAATCGAACTCGTCCATCATGGCGATATAGGAGTCGGCTTCGGGGATGTTGCCGGAACCGCCGCAGGAGAAGTCCTGGACGCTCTGGCGAAGGACGTCTATCATCTGGAGCAATACGTCGAAGGTTTGGGAATCAAGACCAAGGGAGCGGGAACTGCTCTTCTCCACCTCGGTTTCCATGCGGTGGCTGAGCCGCTCGAGGTCGGAGAGGTTCATCAGGCCGCTGTTGCCCTTGAAGCTGTGGAGAAAGCGGAGCGCATCCCGGATGGATTCGCCCGAGGACTCGGGATGCTGCTCGGCGTACAGCAGCGCCTGCTCGATCTGCTCCAGGAGATCGTTGGCCTCCGATACGTAGCGTTCGACGAACTCGCCGGAATTCACCTTGAAGCCGGTGGCCCCCGGCTTGGCGGCGCGCATGATGCGCGCGGTGTCGGTGGAAACGTTGGCGCCGCGGGGGATGGCGGCCTGGCGCTTGGCCGCCTCGTCCCCGCCCTTTTCCGCGGCGGTATTTTTCTGTGGGCGGTTGAGGACCAGGATCTTGGTGTTGCCATCGCTTTCCGACGCCGGGGCCGGATTCTGGCTCGCCAAATTTGGCGGAGGCGGCGCCGGCGCCGGAGGCGGGGGCGGAGGTGGAGGTGGAGGTGGAGGCGAGTGTGGCGGCGACAGGGCTGACTCCACCGATTTAGCCAATTCCTGGCCAATGGTTTGGTCGGCGCTCAGGTTGAGGGCCGACAACCCATGTTTCGGGTTTTTGGCGCTGGCGATGGCATTGCCGATTTCGGCGACGATAGCGTCGAAGCCGATGTTCGCCTTGGGCGAACTTCCGCCTTCCTGTTCGAACATGCCCCGGAGGATGTCCACGGTCCGGCACAGCAGGTTGATGGTTTCCTGGGGGATCACCCGCTCCGGCGCCTTGCGGTACTGTTCCAGGAGGGTCTCCACCTCATGGGTGAGCTTGGAAATGTCATCCAGGCAGACGAAGCCGGCGCTGCCCTTTATGGAATGGAAATGCCGGAAAATGCGGTTGACCACCTCCGTGCGGTCGTCAATGTCGCTCATCCTCGAATATTCGATGAGGGACGGTTCGACATCGTCCAAAAGATCCGAGGCCTCGGAGATGAAGCTTTGCATCAATTCTTCGGGAATCATGCCGTTGCCGCAGTCCTCCGCCTAAGGGGAACGCCATCCCCGCCACATCCATCGGAACGTACCGCCTGCCATGAAACAAAGCATAATAATCCCGGGCGCCCGGACTGTCAAGAACATATAGCGGCAAAATCACATTGCCCCGCAGGGCCTATGCATTAAAATTTCCTTTGAGCGGCTCGAGGAGATGGTTTTCATCCCATCCCGCCGTTTTGCGCCGGCTTTTTATTGCCAGCTTGCGGCCGGTCCCCCGCTTGAGGAGGCGGAGCGCCATATGCCTCGGCACGACATAAGGATATTATCATTTTAATGCGTCAGCCCCGCCGCCGATTCAGATCAAATCCATTAAAGAGGTGGCGCAGGCCGGGAAACTGCCGACCCGGACGGGCACATCCGCATCCGACGGCGGATAAAATATGCCCGGCGGTTTGGCCTACCACGGGTCAACGCGTGGGGAGGCGGGTTTAGTCCAAGCCCAGTAGTCGGATCGCACAAGCCTGGAACTGTCGACTTGGACACCCACATCCTCCGACGCCGGCGGGGCGGCGGGTTCGGCTTCCTCCGTATTCCCGATCGGCGGACATTTCGTTGTTTCCGGCTTGGGGGCGGCGCTAGCCGGCTTCGGCATTTCCCCCGGTTTTTCAGGCGCTTCGGCGGCGGGTTCGGCTTCCTCCGTATTCCCGATCGGCGGACATTTCGATTTTTTCGCCTTGTGCTCGGCCATGGCGATCTTCTCCAGTTCCGCCGATTTTCTAAGCACTTC
>JAISYD010000262.1 GCA_031270145.1 Planctomycetota bacterium | reverse complement strand
CCGGTGCCGTTTATTGGGCGGGGTTAAAAAAATTTCTTTTTTTGGGGCTGGGGGAGTAAAATTGGTGGTTTTTGTTTTCCCCCCCCCCCCCCCCCCCCGATCCACATAATTCATTCATTGACAATGAATTAGACAAACAAAAATTTTTCCGCCGCCCGGCCGGGCAAAAAGCCGGGGCTGGGACGGCGCCTCTTCGCAAGGTTAATTGCCCGGTAAACATGGCGGTAGAATAATAATTTTCCCTTTTTTGTCAAGAGATTTTAACTACGGACGGAAAAACCGTCGGCGGGAACGGCCGGCTTGCGCCCGAAGCCGGCCGAAGCCGGCCATTGAACCGGGCGCCCCGTCGGCCCAAAACCTATTCCCCCGCCTCCCGATCCGGACCGGCCGTCTCCCCGCGCCCCGCTTCGGCCAGCTTTACCGCCTCTTCCCGCGCCAGTTCCGCCAGCCGCCGCGCCGAAACCGCCAGTTCCGCCGCCCGGAGCGGGGTTATCTCAATCGCCCGCCGCCGCCTGCCCGCCCGTTCCAGCCAATCGAAGACGTCCAAATCCTCAAACCCGTCCAGGCGGCAATCCCCGCGTTCGTGTTTTTTGCCCATTTTCGTCCTCCTTTCCGGTTTTTCCTTTGCCTGGCCGGCCGTTTCGCCGATAATAGCCTCGTGCTTCCAATAAATTCGAAAGGCTGGCGCCAATATGCCAGCCTGAAAGGCAAAAGTCAAGACAAATTTACGAGATTTATGAAAGGAAATGCCCTTGGACTCGATAACCTTTTCTAAAAAAAGAGGCTTGCGTCTTTCGGAATTTTTAAAAGAAAAGTTTCCCGGAATGTCGCACGCCGCCATGTGCCGTTCCTTCGGCTTCAAGAATACGACCGTTCTCGGCTGGGAGGAGGGCAGGCAGTTGCCGGACGAGGCGGTTTCCGCCCTGGATCGGCTGGGTTGCGATTTGGCTTGGCTTTTCACCGGCCTCCGGGAGACGCCGGTCGAACCCGACGCCCCCCGCGCCGCCAGGCCGGCGGAGGCGGTCATGGCGCCCCGGGAGCCGGCGGCGGTGGTCATGGCGCCCCGGGAGTTGGCGGTGGTCGGCAGCGCCGCCGCCGACGAGACGCAAGGAGCCCGGGCCGGTTTTTTCCCGCCCGACGCCGAGGCGCAGTTCGGCCGGGTCACCATCCCGGAAACCACCAATCTGGTGCGGATCATCGGCGATTCGATGTCGCCGGTGCTTTTGGCCGGCCAATACGCCTTTATCGGGCCCGAGTATGTGGGCCCGTTCCGCAGGCCCCGGAACGGCGACATCGTGGTGGTGGAGGTGGAGGTCAGGGACGAGGCCGCCCGCGCCGCCGACCGGCATTGGGAGGGGGTTTACTGCAAGCGGGTGGTGGACGGCGGCAACGTTTGGGTGTTCCTTTCCATCAACGTCACCGGCACCGCCTTTTCCGCCGCCAAGTCGAGCTGCCGCCTGTGGCCGGTCGAGGGCGTCTGGTTCGCCGGCCAGGGCAAGCCGCCGGTCTAGCCCCCCCCCCGCCTCAGCTATGCCATTGGCCGGGGCCGGCCCCGAGGTTGGCGGGGTTGGCCGGAGTGGCGGTGAAGGTGGTGACGCTGGTGTCGACGCCGCTCCGCAAATCCCTTTGGAAGGCCGACCCGTCCATGCCCAGGTAAAAGCCGACGCTTCCGCTGGTTCCAACCGTGGCGGGGGAAGCGGCTATGGCGTAGTTGTTGGACCAGTATTGCGGGATCGAAACGCCGAGGCTGGTGTGGAAATCGTCCCCGTTGCCATAATAATAGCCGCTGAAGGCGGGTCCGGCGCCGGCGACGATGGCCACGGGAGTCGTGGCGCTGGCGTCGGTGGCGGTGACGCCGCGCCCGTTGGCGTCGTACGCCGCGTCGGCCACCGTCTGGTTCAGGAGGTTTACGGGGCCGCCAAGCGCGTGGCCGAGGTTGCGGGTGTAATGCAGGTTGCGGTAATTGTCGGTGAAACCGCCGGGGTTGCTCGCCGCCGAGGTCGGGACGCCGGCCTCCCTGGACCTCCCGGCGAACTTCCTCGCCGCGTAAAGCATTTGCGCCGTGGCTATTTGCCGCAGGTTGGGGATCTGGCTCGCCTCGTTGGCGCGGATGCGCGACTGCATCAGGTTCGGAATGGCCAGCGCCGCGATGACGGCGACGATCGCGACGACGACCATCAATTCAATCAGCGTGAAGCCGGTCTTCATGATTTGGCGGCCGCCCTATCTTCGATACGGTTCCCGGATCGCGACGACGATCCGCAATTCAATCAGCGTGAAGCCGGTCTTCATGGTTTGGCTGCCGCCCTATCTTCGATACGGTTCCCAGTTGTTGGGGATGACGCCGCCCGTCCGGCTTGACGGGGTGGTCAGGCCGGTATTGGCCGCCACGCTTCCGCTCAGGCCCGAGTCCAGGCTCCGCTCGAAAACGCTTCTGGTTCCGCCGATCCAGAAGGCGGCGCTGCCGCTGCTGCCGCTCAGGCTCGGGTAGGCGATCAGGGCGAATTCGCTGGCCCAGCGCTCGTTTTCGCCGCCCGGCGGAAAGTCGGCCGGCTCCCGGAAAAGATAGCCGTTCAGGGCCGTGGCCGTCGCCGGGGCGTTGCCCAGGGATGCCGCGGCGGCGCTGCCGAAAGCGGTGTTCTCCGCCGCCTGGGCGTCGGCCATGCCCTTGTCCAGCAATTCCAGTTGCGCGTTTCCCCGGTCCACGCTTCCGTCGGGGTTCGCGGTGCCGTACACCCAGCCGTAATAGAGCAGCCGGAAATTGCTGCAGTAGCTGTGGCTGTACGGCAGGTCGCCGTTCGTTGCATCCGTGGCGGCGCCGTTCCCGGTCACCGCCGCCGCGTTGCCCTTGGCGTAGATGTCCTGGGCCGTCGCGTAGCGCATCAGGGCGGAGGCCGCCGCCGTTTCGTTCGCCAGCAGGCGGTTCTGCAGCAGGTTGGGGATGGCCACGGCCGAGATGACGGCGATGATGGCGATGACGATCAGTATCTCGATCAGGGAAAAGCCCCGGCGCTTCCCTTTTTCGGCCCTCGGCATGGCTGGCTCCTT
>JAISYD010000255.1 GCA_031270145.1 Planctomycetota bacterium | reverse complement strand
CAGATCGGCCCCAAGGGCATCCGCTACGACTTCAACGACGGCGCGCGGGTCCTCGTCCCCAGGGGACGATGGCACGTCCGCCTGGAAGACGCCGAATCCGGCAACATTCTCTTCGCCTGCGACACCGACGAAGGCTGGGTGGTCAGCACCAAGAAATACTACGTACCCTTCCTCATCCGAGTATGGGAACGCGGCCGCCCGCAACCGCTGCTCGACCACCGCATGAACCTCGAAGGCCGGCCGGTGCTGATCAAATTCCCGGTCGGCACCCTGGGCGACCTCATCGGCTGGTTCCCCTATGCCGAAAAATTCCGGCAAAAACACGGCTGCGCCCTGGCCTGCGCCCTGGGCAGGGAAATGCTGGAAATCTTCCGCGACCAATACCCGGACATCGAACTGACCGTTCCGCAGGAAGTGCGGATGAAGGAACCCTACGCCTCCTACCGCGTCGGCCTCTTCTTCGGCGGCAACAAGGACCACCAGCCCATCGACTTCCGGCAGGCCGGCCTGCACCGCACCGCGGGATATATCCTCGGCGTCGACCCCGCCGAGGAACCGCCGCGCTTGAACCTCGACATCCCCCGACGGATCGCCGAACCCTACGTCTGCATCGCCACCAAAAGCTCCTGCCAGGCCAAATTCTGGAACAACGGCCACGGCTGGAACCAGGTCATCGCCCACCTCAAGGCCCTGGGCTACCGCGTACTGGCCATCGACCGCGAAGCCACCGTCGGCCAGGGCCACGTCTGGAACCACATCCCGCACGGCGCCGAGGACTTCACCGGCAACCACCCCCTGTCCGAGCGCATCGCCCTGCTCGCCCACGCCGACTTCTTCATCGGCCTGTCCAGCGGCCTCTCCTGGCTGGCCTGGGCCTGCCGCATCCCGGTCGTCCTGATCAGCGGCTTCACCCTGCCCGGCTGCGAATTCGCCACGCCCTACCGCGTCTACAGCACACACGGCTGCGCGGGCTGCTGGGACGACACCGCCTGCAACTTCGACCACCGGGACTTCCTCTGGTGCCCGCGCTTCAAGGGAACGGAACGCCAATACGAATGCACCCGCCTGATCACCGGCCAACAGGTCATCGGACACATCGAACGGCTGATGCGGGAGCGAAAGCTCACCCCGCCGCCGCCGCGCATACGCATCACCTCCAGCGTGGGCCGGGATTTCCACGCCAAGGGCATCGACCCGGCGGGCGGCTTCGCCGCCGCGCTGACGCGCATCGTCAGGGAAAGAAAGCCCGGCGTCGTCATCGAAACCGGCGCCTGGCACGGCACGGGCACCACCGCCGCCGTGCTGCGGGGCCTCCGGGAATCCGGCGACTCCGCCTGCCGCTTCTATTCACTGGAAGTCAATCCGGAGCATTGCCGGACCGCCCGGCGCAACCTCGAGGCCAGCGGCGACCTGGGACGGGTGCGGCTGATGAACGGCCTCTCCATCCCCCGCCGCCTGCTCCCCGCGCGCGAAACCCTGCGCCGCGCACTGGCCGACGCCGCCATCGAACCGGGCCTGTACGTCGACTTTCCCGAAACCGTCCGCGCCGACTGCTACCACGCCGAAACGGACTTTCCCGACCTGCCGGACGACCTGCTCGGGCGCTGCCTGGAAGAATGCCACGGCCAGCCCGACCTCGTCATCCTGGACAGCGGCGGCCACGTCGGCTTCACGGAATTCTCCCACCTCCTCGCCGGCCTGCGCGGCCCCTGCCTGATCGCCCTCGACGACACCCGGCACGTCAAGCACCGGCAAAGCCTGCGCCACATCGCAGCCGACCCGCGCCTCACGCTCCTTGAGGAATCCGGGGAAAAATTCGGCTGGGCCGTGGCCGAATTCACGCCCGGCGATTTGCCGCCGCGGGAACCCCCGACTCCCGACTCCTGACTCCCAACTCCCGATCCCCGACCGCCATGAACGCCAGGACCTCCGCTTTTGCCCTCTCCTCCCCCGAGGGAGCGGCGTCCCGCCCGCGAACCCGCGCCGATTCCGGCTTCTCCGCCCTGTACCGGCTCTGCCGCGCCTCCGGCGGCTCGGCGGCGCTCATCGAGCGCGCGGTGCGCGACATCGCGTTCGCCTCCGGCGGCGCGGAAGTCGTCTCCGGCGGCTTCGCGGTTTCCGGCGGCGAGCTGGCGCGGCTCTCGCGGGAAGTGGCGGAAATCTGGCGATCGAGCGGCGGCTCGCGCGCCGTCTTCGAGCGAACCCTCAAGACCCGCCTCGCGCGCCTGGACGGCGGCCGGCGCTTTCTCGCCGCGCTCGCCGCGCTCGGCGTCCTGCAGGGGAGCCTCGCGCCGTGGGCGATGGCGTATCCGGGCGCTTCGGCCGGGGACGAGACCATCCTGGTGGGCGTGAGCGCGAACCTGCCCGCCGGACATTCGAGCGCGAATTATTCCGGCGTTTCCGTGAGCGGCAAGGTGTTGAGCGACGCCGGCGGAGACGGTCCAACCATGGGCGTGTATGAAGGCGGCTCGGCCAGCGACACCACCGTCAGTGCGGGGGGAAGCCAGTTCGTCTACAGCGGCGGCATCGCCAGCGACACCACCGACATGTCGGGGGCTATCCAGACAGAAGGCGGCAACGCCATCGCCACCTCCGTCAGTGTGGGGGGGGCGCAGACCGTCGC
>JAISYD010000209.1 GCA_031270145.1 Planctomycetota bacterium | reverse complement strand
AGTGCTTAGAAAATCGGCGGAACTGGAGAAGATCGCCATGGCCGAGCGCAAGGCGAAAAAATCGAAATGTCCGCCGATCGGGAATACGGAGGAAGCCGAACCCGCCGCCGAAGCGCCTGAAAAACCGGGGGAAACGCCGAAGCCGGCGAACGCCGCCCTCAAGCCGGAAACAACGAAATGTCCGCCGATCGGGAATACGGAGGAAGCCGAACCCGCCGCCGAAGCGCCTGAAAAACCAGGGGAAATGCCGAAGCCGGCGAGCGCCGCCCCCAAGCCGGAAACAACGAAATGTCCGCCGATCGGGAATACGGAGGAAGCCGAACCCGCCGCCAAGTCCGCCGCTCCGCCGGCGGAGGAGGAGGTGGGCGTCCGGGTCGGCAGTTTCCCGGCCTGCGCCACCTGTCTCCTGGACTTGAACTGAAAAACCTTGCCGCTAGGCGAAGCGATCCCTGGCAACCGGGAGCGAAATGTCCGCCGCTGGAGGAATTGCCGGCGAGGTTCGCGGTCCGCCGGCTTTTGCCCGGACGCCGGCGGCAAAGCCCCATAATGTTTTGCCGCCGGCGTAATACTCCTCTTCCCGGCGGCGAAAATTCCGCCGCGGCGGATTGCCGGGGAAGGCCGGCGGATATTTTGCCGCATCCAAGCCGCTTGAAATGCGATAGTTAAGCTTGCGGCAAACGCCGGGGCGTATTTATGGCAGACGAATTGCAAATACGCTTGGGGATTATTGCATCCGGCGCCGGGCGGTTGCCGATAACTAGAGGGAAGTTCCAATTGGCCTTGGGGAGGCGTGGCGATGGCTGAAAGGCGTGGCTTGGCGATCCCTGTTTGTCTGCTGATCCTGGTCGCCGGCCGGGCCGGAGCCCTGGAAAGCGAGGAGTGCGGCCGGGTGTCGGAAATCTCCGGAAAGGTTGAAATACGCCATGCCGCCGCCCCGGAAAGTGAGCCGCCCGGCGAGTTGGGCTTGGCGGATCGGCTGCGCGCCGGCGACGGGATTTCGGTACTTTCCGGCGGCCGTCTGGAATGGAAGATGGGCCAAAACACCATCATAACGATTGGGCCGGGTTCGCGTCTCCAACTGGAGGGTGTGCGGAATGTCGCCGATCCGGACGGTGTCGTCATGGCGCGGTTGGAGTTCCGGCTTATCGAGGGCGAGGCGCGAATCCAGGTCCGGCTGAACCGAAGCCGGCCGGAAGGGGTGTTGGCGCGCCTGCCGGGAGCCGAATTTCTCTTGTCGCGGGGGGACTTGGCGCTGGCGGCCTCCGGCGGTTGGCGCGGCGTCGCGCTGGAGGGCGGGGCCGAGCTTCGCCTCCGGCCCGCCGCCTCCTTCCGGCCGCTGTCCGCCGGCTTGGCCGCCGACCCCGCCGGCGAGGCGGAATTGTCGCCGGTCGAGCTGGAGGCGATTCGCGGCCGGCTGCCCTTTTCCTTTGAATTGACCCGGCTGGCCCTGCCGCCATACCCTCCGGGGGGCGATGGCGGCGAATTGGACGGGCCGTGAGCGCTTGTCGTTGAAGGAGATTCCCCTTGCCTGATCAGTTGGAGACGCAAAGTCTCGCCGATCCCGCCAACCTGCGGATGTCGGCGCGGAACAGGGCGGCCGATGACGTTTCCCGCGAGCCGGAAAAGCCGGCGCCTCTCCGCGAACGCTTTGACGGGTTCCTAAAAACCTTCATAGAGCGGGACAACCGCCCGGTCAAGACCGCCGCCGATTCCCAAAAGGATCCCTCTTCCGGCCCGGCCGGCGAAAACTCCGCCGGACGGGCCGTTTCCCGCCTGACATCCAGGGAAAAACAGACCATGCGCCAGGCTCTGGCCAAGACGGCTTCCCTGGACCGGAAGAAGGCGGCCGTATCCGGCGAACCCCTTCCCGACGCCGGGGCGCCGTCCATTCTGTCCGGACTCCGGCCGGCCGATGCCGAAACCGTCCGGCTGGATCCGCAATTGGCCGAAACCGCCGAGGAAGCGGCGCGCATCATCTGGCGACTTTTATATCCGGGGGGTGGGGCGGCGGCCGCCGCCGGTATGGAAATGGAAGCGGGGCTTTTGGAGCCGGGGATCGACGAAACCTTCGCCTTGGCCGGCGCCTTGCGCAAAATCGGGCTGGCCGACGCGGCTGGCGGGGCGGCCGGCGCCGCCGCCCTCGCGGCCGCGCCTCGCCTGGCCGCCGACGCCTTCAATGCCGCTTTGGAGACCGCCAATGCCAGCGCCGAGATGAATATCGACGCCGTCCTGTCGGTTCTGGACGAATTGCTTGAGGGCATGCCCCGGGAAGTTCTGAATCAAGCCATGAATCGGACCGCCGAAGCCCTGGGGCTGGCTGGTTCGACCCTGGGCGAAAATCCGCTCAAGGCCATCGGCGAGGCGCTGGGAGTGGAAATCATTGCCGTTAACGGAGGCAATGCCGGCTGGGACGGCGGCGGCCAATTTCTCGCCGAACTGGAAGCCCAAACGGTTGGGCGGGAATTTTTCGGATCCGTTGCCCCGGAGCGGCGGAATGGCTTGACCGAAGCGGCGGAAAATGCCGAAATGGAAATTGTTTCGGAAAGGCTGTTTTCGCCGGAAAAAATAATTTTGACGGAAAAAGATGAAAACGCCGCCCGGGGGCGGATGAAAATTTCCGTCGATCCCGATACAGAATTGGAAAACGGTTTGCTTAACCAGGAAAGTCAAAGCGGTGAAATCGGCGCCGCCGTCCGGGAACGGATGAAAATTTCCGCCGATCCCGATACAGAATTGGAAAACGGTTTGCTTAACCAGGAAAGCCAAAGCGGTGAAATCGGCGCCGCCGCTCCGGCCGACCACGCCGCCCCGCTTGCGGTTTGCGCCCGGGCGGCGGCGGAAGTTCCCGCCGTCTCCACTCTGCTGGATCGGATCGAAAACATCGAGCGGCTGACCGAGGCGGTGAAACTGGCCAACCGGGGCGGGACCAAGAACATCACCCTGGCCCTTTCGCCGCCCGAGCTCGGCAAGGTGACGCTCAAGGTCGAATCCCGGGGCGGCGTGGTCTCGGCCTTTCTACAGGTGGAAAAACCCGAGGCGGTAAGCCATCTGACCGCCGGTTTGCGCGAGCTGAGGGAAAACCTCAAGGCGCAGGGCATCGAACTCGGGGAATTGGACATCCGCCAGCAGCAGCGGCAGAACCAGGCGATGGGCGAAGGCGAGGGCGGGCAGCGCCGGCCTGGCGACCGCGAAGCCTCGTCTGGGGCGGAAGGCGACCGGATCGGCCGATTGGCCGCTCCGGCGGAAATGGAGGAGGCGGACTTGGCGGCCGGGGCGGCGCCGGGTTGGCCGGGTCCCGGGAATCTCAACCTGTTCGCCTGATATTGGCGTTGTTGGGATGCGGAATGCGAGAGGAGACGACATGTCGGCCGTAAGCGCGGATTATGGGCAAAGCACCTCAACCGTCTACCAGCGGGAACAGGCGGAAAAGGCCGCCGCCAACAGCGGCATGGTGTCGAGCGTGGACTTCCTGAAACTCCTGACCACCCAGCTCACCAACCAGGATCCATTGAGCCCCATGGAGGACATCGATTTCACCGCCCAGTTGGCCCAGTTGCAGGCCCTGGACTCCCAGATGGAAATGACCAAGTCGATGAACGCCATGCGGCTGGACACCCAGTTGCAGGCCGGCGCCGTCATGATCGGAAAATACGTCTCCGGCGTGGACGAGGGCGGCGCCGTCGCTAGCGGCCAGGTCGACCGGGTGGTCCAGTCCGACGGCAGCGTCTTCGTCGAGCTGGCCAACAAGCAGCGCATCCCCGTGACCAGCGTGAACAACGTCTGGAACGACGCGGCCGACATGGCCGGCGAGCTGGGCTCGGCCGGCAACGTGGTCGGCATGTGGGTGGACGCGGGCTACGATTCGGCCCAGCAACCCGTCAAGGGCATAATCGAAAAGGTCGAGGTGTCGGGCGGCAAGGTGCAATTCCGGCTCTACGGCGGCCAGTTGGTGGACTGGGATCAAATCAAGGAGCTCCGGGTTCCGACCCAGGACGAGCAGTATTACACCCTGCCGGACGAGTTGCGGGCCAAGGTGGAGCGCGCCTCGGCCATGCTGGACAAGGGCGTCACCGGCAAGGACGGGAGCGGCAAGACGGTGAACGGCATTGTGGGCGGCGCCACGCTGGACCAGGACGCCGGCAAGGTCTACCTCCTCCTTTACGACGGCTCGCAAGTCGACGTCGACACCCTGATCGGCGATCCTCGTACGCCCACGGCGGACGACGCGGCGGCCAGCCTGAGGGGGCTTTGGGTCTCCGGCCTCGACCTGGAGGGCGACCAGATCGGCGGCATCGTGGACGGCGCCGAGGACAACGACGACGGCATGGCCATAATCCTGGACGATGGCCGCCGGGTGTATTTCGACTCCATCACCGAGGTCCGCGACGCCACCGACGAGGAGCGCGGGCGGCTGGGCGATGCTTGAGCCGAAGGCGGGGCGCGGGTTGGCTGGTTAACGGCGGCGGCTTCGCCGCGGCATTTTCAAGCAGGAGAAAACAATGGCTCTCAGTCAAGCTCTTTCCACCGGAATCACCGGCCTGATGTCGCACCAGAAGGCCATGGACAATGTCGGCAATAACCTCGCGAACGTCAACACCGTCGGCTTCAAGAAGGGGGTCTACCAATTCACCACCCTCCTGGAGCAGACTCTGCGGGGCGGCATGATGGCCGACGCCCAGACCGGGCGCGGCTCGGTGAACCCCATCTCCCTCGGCCTCGGCGCCCAGACCGGCTCCATCAACAAGGTGTTCACCCAGGGGCCGATCGAGAACACCGGCAACCCGAACGATATGGCGATCGACGGCAACGGCTTCTTCGTCCTCCGCCAGGGCAACGGCTTCGTCTACACCCGGGCCGGCTCCTTCTACCGGGGCGAGGACGGCTCCCTCATGGCCGCGAGCGGCTTGTTCGTCCAGGGCACCATGGCGGTCAAGAATTCCAACGGCACGGTCGCCATCCCCCAGGACGCCAAGATGCAGAACATCGTCATCCCCATCGGGACCACCGGCGGCCAGTCGCAGACCTCCGAGGTCAGCTTCATGGGCAACCTGGATTCCCGCCAGGATATCTCCACCGGCACCCGCCTGTTCGGCGGCTCCTCCTATCCCACCGTGAGCAGCCTCCAGCAATGGATGGAGAAGGATTTCAACGGCGGCGACCCGGTGGTCGAGCCCAATGTCGACACCACCTGGAATTCATTGGAGGAAAAGTCCTACGCCATTTCCCGGGCCACGCTCGACATCTTCGCCGGAACCGCCGCCAACGGCTTGACGCTCCCCAACAGCGTCTCCGTCTACGCCAACGACGCGGTGGGGACCTTCAACGCGACCGGGACCTATGATCCCAACCTCGCCGGCAGCGGCCTGGCGTGTTTCAGTTCGGTGCTTTGTTTCGATCCGTCCAATCCCGCCGCGACGCGGGTTATCGGCGTCTCGGATCCGGAATTCAACATTCTTACCGGGTTGAGCGTCTCCAATGGCCTGGTGAGCCTGAAAGATCCCCTCACCGCGCCGGCCCTGATTGCCGCCGGCTGCATTCCCCTGATCGAGGAGGTGAAGACCATCAACGGCGGCAATGTGC
>JAISYD010000204.1 GCA_031270145.1 Planctomycetota bacterium | reverse complement strand
AGATCAACCCATCGGCTCGGCCTCCATTGTCCTCGGACCCTATCTCACCAGTTCGGACGGCATGCAGCCGCTTCTCCGCTTCGTCTCCAACCGCCGCTGCGTCGCCGGCATCCAGGTGGCCGACGATCAGCGCGGCGGGAAAAGCTACGTCAACCGCCAGGCCTCGTTCAGCCTGTTCCATTCCCTGGCCATCCCGGAACTGGATCCTTCCGCGGTCAAGCGCTACCGCCTGCGCCTGGATGACCGGGATGGCGGCGACTACGCCATCCGCGGCCTGCCCCGCCTGGGGCAGCCCACGCTCATCGCCTTCGCCGGCGGAGCCGCCGGGCCGGAACTGGCCCGGACCGCCGACCGCCTCCGGGCCTTGGAGCCGGACGCGGTTGTCCTCGCCTCCCCGCCCTTCCCGGCCGACCGCGAGGTGGCGCCAGCCGATTGGGAGACCGATTTCTTCGGCCCGCTGGGCGACAAGGTGGCGCTCGGGCCGTTGTGGCACGCGCCCGGCGGCGATATGCCGGCCGAGCTTTTCCCCGAACACGCCGCCGAGGGCGGCTATTGGAAGCGGGACATCGGCGTGATCCGGCTGATCGGCATCGACGCGCGCGCCTTTTCCTTCGAGCAGTCCCGTAACGCCCTTTTCGCCAGGCTGGATCGGGATATCGACCCCTCCCATGTCCGCCGGGCCTGGACGGTGATTGTCTTGTCCCGCTCCGCCTTCGACTCGCGGATCGGGGATGGCCGCATCCTGGCCGCCCTCGGCGACCGGCTGGAGCTGGGCGGCGTCGATTTGGTAATCGGGGCCGGTTCCCGCTATCTCCGGACCCGCCCCTTCACGGTTGCCGGCGTCGGCCAGACCCGCTACATTTCCATCGCCTCCGGACCGACCTCCGGACCGGGGCCGGAACCCCGGGAATATGTCGCCGCCGCCAGCGACGAATCCCATGTCGCCAGACTTTGGGCCGACGAGGGATCGCTTGAATGGCGCGTCCTAGACCTCGATGGCGATACCCTGGATCTCCTCACCCTGGACGCGCGCCGTCCGGCCGTGGAGCCTGGCCTGTCCAAAATGGAGATCACCTCCGACGCCCAAGCCGCCCTCACTCTACAGAAGGAAATCCTGAAAATAGTCCGCCAGGCGGCCCGGGCCATCCCGGATCCGAGCCGTCCGCCGCTCCTTGGCCTCTATTTCGCCAACCCCACCACCCGCCGTTTCGCGGGCGAGCTTTCCTGGTCCGTGCCGCCCGGTTCGGGCTGGCGGGTGGAGCCGGCGGCCCTGCCGTTCAATCTCCAGCCTGGTCAGGGCGCGGTGGCCCGCTTCTCCATTGTACCCGGCGCCCGGACCGCGCCTCCCGTCCTCACCGCCGTCGGCATCGATGTGGGTAGTTCCTCCGACCGCCTGATCCTGAGCGGGGAAAAGCGCTACGACGTTTATCCCGCTCCCGAGCCGGTCCGGATTGACGCGCGTTTCCGGGACAAGGCGTACTGGCGGACGCTGCCGGTCCTCGCCGGACTGTTGACCCCGGACGGCGCCCCCGCCGCCAGCCCGACCGAGGCGCGGATAACCGCCGACCGGAACGGCCTGATTGTGGCGGTTTCCATGGCGGCTCGGCTGGTTTCGTCCGGATCGCCGGCCGCCGGCGATCCGGAGACGGATCGCGACGGGGCGGTGCTGGCCGACGAATCGCTGGAGATATTCATAGATCCCGCCCGCCGGGGCCGCGATTACTATCATTTCGCCATCAACCCCTGGAATGTCGTCCTGGACGAGTCCAGCCGGGCCGGAACCGCCTATAATCCGGTTTGGCGGCATGTTGCCCGCTTCAGCCGGGTGGAGGCGGGCGAAACCTGGGATGTGGAGATGCGCATCCCCTGGGAGGCGCTGGATTTGCCCGGACCGCCGGCGGCCGACGGCGAATGGGGCTTCCAATTGGCGCGCCGGGACGGTTCGGCCGCCCGCGGACAGGCCAGGAACCGCCGCGCCGCCGCCGCGCCGCCTGAAATAAGCCAGTGGGCGGACAACGCTGGCGACAACACCCGCCCCGGTCTTTACGGCGTCCTCCGCTTTGGCGACCTGTCCGCCGCCCCGGAACCGGGCGACGCGGGCGGACGCGCCGCTCCGGCGCCGGGATTGTTGCTCCGAGGCGGCCAGTTGCCGGGACGCCTGCCAGGCTTCCCGCCGCCGGTCCCCGTCCCCGAACCGCCGCCGCCGGATTTGCAATAGGGAGCCCGGCATGGAGGATGTACAGGCGGGCGCCGATGATCGCGAATTGCCGATAGACCTGGTCGGAGTGAGCGGGCTGCGCTATCCGATTACCGTGCGCGACAAGGCGCGCCGCCGCCAGATGACGATTGCCGAGATGTCTTTGTCGGTGAGCCTGCCCCAGGATTTCAAGGGCACCCACATGAGCCGCTTCATCGAGGTGGTGCACGAGCGCCGGGATCAGGTCGACATGGAGACGCTTCCGGCCATAGTCCACGCTCTCCGGGAACGCTTGGAGGCGGAAAGGGCGCGGGTGGAGATGCGCTTCCCCTATTTCATCGAGCGGGAGGCGCCGGCGTCCCGCCTGGTGTCGCTGATGTCCTATGACTGCCGTTTCATGGCCGAAGTGGCCGGGGCCGGGGACGATTTCCTGGTCGGGGTGAAGGTTCCCGTCTCCACCCTTTGCCCCTGCTCCAAGGCCATTTCCGACTACGGCGCCCACAACCAGCGGGGCTATGTCGATATCGCCGTCCGGGCGGAGCGCGCCGCCAGCGGCCTGCCCCGCATGGTGTGGATCGAGGAGCTGGCGGCGGCGGGCGAGCGGGCGGGATCGGCCCCGGTTTTCCCCCTGTTGAAGCGGGAGGACGAGCGGGAGCTCACCATGCGCGCCTATGACAACCCGGCCTTTGTCGAAGACGTGGTGCGGCGGGTGGTGGTGGATCTGCGCCAGGATTCGCGCATCGCCTGGCTGGAGGTGCGAGCCGAGACGATGGAAAGCATTCATGATCACAACGCCTTCGCCCGCATAGTTTGGCGGCGGCCGAAGGAGGCCGCGGGAGGGACGGGCCAATGAGCCGGGAGGAAAAGGGGATGGCCGGCTCCGGTGGACGCCGCCGGGAGCACTTGGCCATCCATTTCCGCTGTTGCCATGTCTACGGCTATATTTACAAGAACAAGGCCGGCTCCGCCTATAGCGGCTTCTGTCCCCGTTGCCTGGCCAAGGTCGAGGTCGGGATAAGCCATGACGGCACCGGTTCGGAACAACGGATATTCCAGACCGGTTGAAATGCCACGAGGAAACCCCTATGGGAGAAACCTGGCGCATACCCCGGCGGACCCGCGTCTGCGCCCAATCCGGCGTCGCCCTGGACTTGTCGAAGCCCTTCTTCTCGGCCCTGCTGGAAAACAACGATTCCTTCGAGCGGCTGGATTTTTCCCCCGGGGCCTGGCCGGAGGTCGACAAGGGGAGGTTCCGCTCCTTTTGGAAAAACAAGGGCGACGCCGGCGATCCGGACAAGCCCCGGGCGATTGATTTCGACCGGCTCCAGGCTTTTTTCGACAGCCTGGAGGGGGCGGAGGAGCCGGACCGGCGGCTGTTCCGCTATGTGCTGGCGCTGATACTGGTCCGCCGCCGCCGGCTCCGCCTGGACGACATGTCCCGCGCCGCGGAGGGCGACCGCCTGCGGCTGTACGACCGCCGGAACGGCGGTCGGAGCCTGGAGGTGGTTTCACCCGAGGCGACCCGGGAGGATCTGGAAAAAATTCAGGAAAAGCTGAACCAACTTTTTGACTGCGATTTCGAGGACATGGATTGGTAAGATGACCCACAGGCTCGACAGGACGGGACTGTTGCTGGCCCTCAAGGCCAGGCTGGAACTGGACGCCGATTTGGGCGTTGCCTTCATCCCGGTTTCCGCTGTCCGGCTGGAAAAAGCCCTGGCCGAAAGCCTGGACGACATCGCCTCCCTGGCCAAGCGGCGGGCGGTTATGCCCCGCCGCCCCGTTTCTCCCCCTCCCCTGGACAGGCTGAAGCCGGCCTTGAAGCCGGCGGCGCCATCCCCTCCCTACCGTCCGGCAACACTCCCGGCGGCGCGGGTGCGTCTGGTCCCGCTGGCCGAGCCGCCGGCAAATCCGGAAAAGGAGGAAGTCTTGGCCCCGTTGCGCCGCGAGGCGTCCGAATGCCGGGGTTGCGGCTTGTGCGAAACCCGGAAATCGGTGGTCTGGGGCGAGGGCGATCTGGATGCCAGGCTCATGTTCATAGGCGAGGCGCCGGGCCGGGACGAAGATCTGGAGGGCCGGCCCTTTGTCGGGCGCTCCGGCCGATTATTGACCGACATCATCGAAAAAGGCATGAAGATTCCGCGCTCCCGGGTTTATATCGCCAATGTCCTAAAGTGCCGTCCGCCCGGCGACCGGAATCCCTTGCCGGACGAGGTCGCCGCCTGCGCCCGCTATTTGGAAAAACAAATCGAAACTGTGGCGCCGGCCCTGATCATCGCCCTGGGCATGGTGGCGGGCCGCGCCCTCCTCGGACTCCCGGCCGGAACTTCCGGCCTGCGCAAGCGCTGGCGCGAATACCGCGGCGTCCCCCTGCGGGTGCTTTACCATCCATCCTATCTCCTGCGGCAGCGGCGCAGCGCCGCCGGGCCGGACGGGCGCACCGAGGCGGATCGGGAGACCTGGGCCGACGTGCTGGAGATTATGGGGAAGCTTAGGGAAATGACGCCCGGGGAAAACGCATAACTGGAGTAACGCGCGAAAACAAGCCGGGCCATGACGCCGGGGGCGCCGCGTTCGCGTCACTTCAACCTCACCCCGTGCTCGGCGAGGATTTTTTCCAGACCCATCAGGGTCTGATCCAGGCCGATAAACCCCTTGCTGAAGGCGGAGTCTAGCTGCAAGGCCTTTTCCAGCCTTTCCCAGGCCGCGCCGATTCGGTTTTCGGCGGCAGCAAGGGCCGCCAGGTAAATGTCCAGGCGCGGATCCGTCGGCGCCCTGGCGAAATTCGCCTCCACCCGGGCCAGCGCCTCCCCGGCTTCGGCCAACCTACCGTCGCGAATCAGGTAGGACGTCTCCAGCAAGGCAAAATCCAGGTTGTCCGGCCGCATTTCCCGGGCTTGGCGCACCGCCCCGACCGCCTCCTCCAGGCGGGCGGCGGCGGCCAGGCGATCCGCGCTTTCCAACAGCAATTCCGGCCGATCCGGATAATACTCCCGGATGGCGGCCAGGGTCTGAAGCAGGGGCTCAAGTTCATTCCCCGCCTTCAACATGAGATATTTCCGGATAAGCGCCCTGACCCGCGCCAAACGCCCCTCAAACCGCCGGTAAAACCAGAAAAACAGCAAGACCAGCCCCAATAGGAACAACCCGACCATGAGCGGCCAGTTGGCGGAATCGCCGGCCGGCTGGTGGAATATCCCGAAATACAAGGTAAAAACGCCAATCGCGCCCGCATAGAGGGATGCCGCCGGCGTTTTGGCGATCAGGGCCTCGATTACGACGGAAATCGGGAACGGCTCGCTCCCGTCCCCGGAAAGCGCCGCCAGTTCCGCCTCCGCTCCGGCCAATTCATCGGCCCGGAATTTCCGATCCCGGGCGGCCCGGGCGGCATCCCGCGACAAGGCGTCGATCCTGGCCCGGGGATCGTGTTGCGTCTTTTCCGTCCACAGCCGGAAAAGCGCCCAGGCGGCGAAAGCCGAATAGACGACGCGGGGTAAATAAAAAAGCATGATTTCCTGGTTCATGGAAACATTCTCTCCGCCGCGCTCCGCAATTGCCCGGCCATGCCGGGGTCGAAGCCGTTCACCATCGGGACGCGGCGATCGCGGGTGAAGGCTCGCATGGTGGTTTTGGGGCCGGGAGCGCCTTGGCGGCGCTTGTATTCGGCCCGCCGCAGCAAATGGAAAACCCGCAACACCGTCTCCCTGGCGAAGCCCTGGGCGACGATGTCCTCCACCGGCGTCCATTTTTCCACCAATTCCGCAAGGATGGCGTCAAGTTCGGGATAGGGCGGCAGCGAATCCGAATCCTTCTGGCCAGGCGCCAGCTCGGCCGATGGCTCCCTTGCGATTATTTCCGCCGGGATCGCCGTCCCGGCCGGGCCAAGCAGGCCGGCGGCGCGGCCGCGGTTCCGCCACCTGGCCAATTCATAGACCGTGGTCTTAAAAACGTCCTTGAGCGGATTGAAGCCGCCGCACATGTCGCCGTAAAGGGTGGCGTATCCCACCGCCAGCTCCGACTTGTTGCCGGTCGAGAGGAGCAGCCAACCGCGATCATTCGACAGAGTCATCAGCAGATAGCCCCTGGCCCGGGCCTGAAGGTTCTCCGAGGTCAGCTTTTTCAACCCG
Organism: Planctomycetota bacterium; assembly: GCA_031270145.1. Classification (GTDB taxonomy): domain Bacteria; phylum Planctomycetota; class SZUA-567; order SZUA-567; family SZUA-567; genus JAJBSZ01. The sequence continues at coordinate 10,511 of JAISYD010000204.1, read as the reverse complement.
TTGGGCGAAAGCGGGGCCAAAGCGGCGGCGGCGGCGGCCACCACCACTCCGATGGGAAGGGTGAGCATGTCGAAGCCCCACCGGCGGCACATCTCCCCGGCCGCCGTGTTGCTCAACTCGGCGGTATGGACGGACGGCAGGCGGACGCAATGCACGCGCCCAGGCCCCAGGGCGTCGCCGGCCGCGGCCGCAACCACCGCCGAGTCGATGCCGCCGGAAAGGCCAAGGACGACGTCGGTGAAACCGCTTTTCGCGACATAGTCGCGGATGCTTAGCAGCATGGCGCGCCAAACGCACTCCAAGTCGTCGGCGAAGCCGTCCACCTCCGCCGCCGGCCCGCCCCAGGGCTCGCAGGCGGCCGCGCATTCCTCCCACATGGGAAGTTCCAGCCGCCGCCGCCCGGCCGCGTCCATGAAAAAGGAGCCGCCGTCAAAAACCAACTCGTCCTGCCCGCCCACCGAATTGACGTACAGGAGCGGCAGCCCGGTCTCCTCCACCCGCTTGGCCGCCACGGCGATGACGCGGGTTTTCTGTATGCCGCGGCGGAAGGGGGAGGCGCTGATCGAAACCAGCAATTCCGCCCCGGCGGCGCGAAGTTCCGAGGCGGTTTCGGGGAACCAGAGATCCTCGCAAATCAGCGCCCCGATCCGCCGGCCCGCCAGGGCGAATGGCCTGGACGGCCCGGTTTCCGGCCTGAAATTGCGTTTTTCATCAAACACCCCGTAGTTGGGCAGACATCTTTTCCTGACCAACTGGAGAAGCGATCCGGCTTGGAACACCGCCGCCGCGTTGTGGAAACCGTCGGAGTCGGCCACCGGCGCCCCGACCATAAGCGCCGCCCGCCGCCGCCGGGTGGTCAGGCGGAGCGACTCCAGACCGGCCGCCGCGGCGTCGAGCACATCCGGGATGTTCGCCATGTCCTCCAGCGGATAACCGGTCACCGACAGTTCCGGTGTGACCAGCAGATCCGCCCCGTCGGCGTCGGCTTCCAGGTAGGTTTGGCGTATTTTGTCCACATTGGCGGCAATGTCGCCAACCCGGGTATTGAGCTGGGCCGCCACGATTCTGGGATTTGCCGCCGACATGATGACGAGTCTCCGAAATCCGCCCACGCCCGGGGCGGCAAAAAGACCTTGGGAGGATGCCAAATCAACAGAAAAAATAGCCGAACACGCCGGCCCCAAGCAACAAAAAGATGGGATTGGCCCTAAAGCCGGCGGTCAGCGCCAGGGCGGCCAAAAAAATCGGGACGCTTTTCCAGTCGGCGAAAGACTGGCGGTTGACCAGGGTTAGGGCCGCCGCCAGGACCAGCCCGACCACCGCCGGGCGGAGCAGCCGCATGGCGCCGGCGACCCGGGGACTGTCCTTGATGGACATGAAAAAACGGCAGGCCAGAAACATGACGGCGAAGGGCGGCAGACACTCGGCCGCCGTGGCGATGGCCGAACCGGCGACGCCCGTGACGACATAGCCGATATAGGTGGCGGCGTTCAGCGCCACCGGCCCCGGCGTCATTTGCGACAGGGCCACGATGTCGGCGAACTCGCCGGCGTCGATCCATTGGCGGACCTCAACCACCTCGCGGCTGATCAACGGCAATATGGCATAGCCGCCGCCAAAGCCGAAAAGGCCAATCTTCATAAACGACGCGACGAGGGGCAGGCGCGGATCCTCAGGCATTTCCGGCCCCCTTCCCGTCCTTGCGGGCCGCCGGAAACCAAATGCCGGCCGCGGCCAGGATCAACACCACCCAGGCCGGCGACAAGCCGCCCAGCCACACCGCCAAGGCCACCGGCAGGGCAATCGCGGCATTGAGCCAGCCGATCCCGGCCTTCCGGCCCAGGCTCCACACCGAAGCGGCAATCAAGGCGGCCACGGCCGGCCGGATGCCGGCGAAAATCGAGATCACGGCCGGGTTGTCCTTGATGCCGGAAAAGAAGGCCGCGATGACCAGCATGCAAATAAAGGATGGCAGCGCCGTCCCCAATAGGCCGGTCAGCGATCCCTTGAGCCCGGCCGTCTTGTAACCGACAAAAACCGAGGTGTTGACGGCGATGGGGCCGGGAAGCGACTGGGCCACGGCCAGGGCGTCGATGAATTCGCTCCCGCCCAGCCAGCCCTTTTTCTCCACCACTTCCCGCTCGATAAGCGGCACCATGGCGTAGCCGCCTCCCAGGGTGAAAAGGCCGATGCGGAAAAACACCAGGAACAGGTCCAAGTGGAACGCCGCCCCGCCCCGGACGTTGGGCAATCTTTCGCCTCCCAAAAAAGCGCCCCCCTATTTGCTCCGCATGGAGAAGGTCCCGTCCCAGTCGGGCGGCGGCGGCATCACCTTGTAAATGGCTAGCCGGTTCAGGTAAAGGCTGTATATGGGAGCCTGGCGGATGAACATAAGCTCCTTCAGCAACGCCTCGGCGGAGACGAATTCCCATTCCAGGTACAGCTCGAAAACCCGGGAAAAAACCGCCAATTCCTCCCGCTCCTCGTCGGTGATCTCGCCGTGCCGCAAAAGCTCGTGGATCAATATCGGGGTCTGCTTGCCGCTCACCCGCACCTTGTCCACCACCCGGCAGCTGAAGTCGCTCCCCAACGCGGCCCGGGTCGACTCGGTTATAAGGATGTTGGAGGAATAGACCTTGTTCAGGTTTTCCACCCGGCTGGCGATATTGACGCTGTCGCCCATGACGGTATAGTTCTTGCGTTGCTCCGATCCCATGTAGCCGGCCAGCATGAAGCCGGTGTTGATGCCGCAGCCGATGCTTATTTTCGGCAATCCCTTCGCGGTCCAGGCGGGTTGGAGCTCGGCCAGCTTGGCAATCATGTCGAGGGCGGCGAGGGCGGCGTCCCGGGCATGGTCGGGATTGTCGGCCGGGGCGTTCCAGAACGCCATGAGGCCGTCGCCGATGAATTTGTCGATGGTGCCCAGGCGCCGCATGACGATATCGGACATCGGAGTGAAATACTCGTTCAGGAACTGGGCCAGCTCCTGCGGGAGCATTTTCTCGGAAATGGAGGTGAACCCCCGGATATCGGTGAATATCACCGACATGTTCCGGTTTTCGCCCTGCAGCGACGACAGGTTGTCGTGATGTTTTTCCAGGTAGCCGAGGACGGCCGGGCTCACGTTCAGCGAGAACGCCTCGCGGATGAAATGGCGTTCCCGGCCAGCCAGCAGATAGCTGGCTATCAACTGAATCACCATAAAGAAGAGGATTGAGGCCAGGATTGTCGTCATCCCCATTTCCACGCCATGGCGGAAAAAGAAAAAATAATTGACGAGGAAGGCGGCGGGAAGGGACAGGGCCGACGCCGCCAGGCAGACGCCCATGCTGCCGGCGGCCATGGCCGCCGTGGCCGCCAGGCCGAAAAAGGCAATCGCCGCCTGTTGCCACAAATAGGACACCCGGAAGGAGACGATCATATGGTTGTGTTCCAGCATGGCCGACAGCACGGCCGCGTGCCCCTCGGCCAGGGAAATCTCGATGTCGAATATCCCGGACGGGGCGATGTAGTTCATTTCGTCGTCGGTCCTGCCAATGACGACCAGCTTGTCCTTGAAGGCTCCGTCGTGCATGCCCTTGAGCACTTCCCAGGCCGGATACACCTTGAAGCTGCGATGGTCGTTCCGGAGGCCAAGCCCCATCTCGCCCAGCTCGTTCAGGGGGATTCGCAGAAGTTCCCGCCTTTCCCGCCCGGATTCGTCGACAATGCCCACCTCCCGCAGCATGGAGAGGCTATTGGCATGGGGATCGCCGGTGGGTTCCGAGATGTCCACCAATTCGTCCCGCAACCGCAGCAGGTAGCCGTCCCCGCCTAGGGCGACGCGCGCCATTTCCAGGGGGAACGACGGATATATCCGCCGGACGCCGGAATCATTGACCGACAGGGCGAAAAGCGGAACATGGCGGACGGCGCTGTCCAAATCCGGGAAGAGATCCATGAAGCCCTCCCCGAGCGGCGCCGCCTGGCTTCGACGGAGAATCCCGATATTGTACATGACGGAGCGCGATTGCCGCAACAGGATGTCGTCCCTGGCGTCCCGCTTGCCGGTCGGCGAGGAAACGTTCAGCTTGTATTTGACGATCGGAGAATCGTTGGAACTGGGGAAATAATCGCCGTCGTAAAACTTGACCCCCAGGACGATCCGGTTGCGGGAAATCGCGCCGGCCAGCCGCAAATCGTTGTCCAACTCCTCCGGATCCCATTTCGACAGGTCCAGGCCCAGGTTGTAGCGTTGGTCGACCATGGTGATGTAGTTGCCCAGCGACGTCCGATCCGGCTCGTTGAACAAATAATCCAGGCCGACCGCGCTTGCGCCGGCCGTCTTGTCGACCAGCCTGGCCACTTCGCTCCGCGGCCAGGGCCAGCCGCCGAAGCGGATGACGCTTTCCTTGTCCACCGCCACCAAGGCCACCCGCTCGGCGCCGGCGTCGCCGCCGGTTTTCCGGAAGGCCAGCATGAAGGACGAGAGCATGTCGTCGATCCGGCTGATGCTGTTGGTCAGTATCTGCTGGACATTGAGGCGGCTGGCTTCCGGATGCGCGCCCCGGGCGGGATCCGTCCGGCGGCGGGAAATCCGGTTGTCCGAAACCATGAGGGCCAGCCGCCAACCATGCACGAAATGGTTGACCGTCGCCGCGAACAGGGTGACGCAGACGCCAAGCGTGATTGGCAACAGCAGTTTGCCTGGGTTGCCCCCGTCCTTCTTCGCCATATCACCACCGGGCCAAGCCGCCCAGGCCAGCCATCCCCGTCATTTGCCGGCGAGCCCGGATTTCCTGAGGCTGGCCGACTTGCGCCGCTCAAGCCTCGCCTTATCCCGTCTCCGGCTGTAACGGGCGAACTCGATCAGCACCGGGCTGGCGATGAACACCGAGGAGAAGGTCCCGGCGATCACCCCGACCAGCAGAGCGAAGGAAAAGCCCCGCATGACGTCGCCGCCGAACAACAGCAGGGAGACGATTACGAACAAGGTGGTCAAACTGGTGATGATGGTGCGGGAAAGCGTCTCGTTGATGGCCGAGTTGATGGCGGAATCCGACGGGTGGGCGGAATCGCCGATATGCTCGCGGATGCGATCCAGCACCACGATGGAGTCGTTCAATGAGTAGCCCATGACGGTCAGGATGGCGGCCATGATCGTGAGGTCGATCTGGCCGTTCAAAATGCCCAGTTGATCCGCCGTCGCCATGGCCCCGATCACGAAAAGGGTGTCGTGGATCAGCGCGATGATGGTGCCCACGCCAAAACCGACCCGGAACTGGAAGCGGAGCCAAACATAGGCGAAAATGCCGATGGCCGAGAAGATCACGGCCAGGACGGCGCCTGATTCCATGGAGCGGGCCACGGTTCGGCCCACCGAGGTGAAGCGGGGGAAGGGATCGGTGAAGTCGATGAGCTTGGCCCGGCGCATGTCCTGCAACGCCTCGCGGATGGCCCCGGTCATGGCCATCTCGTCCCGGGCGGCGCCGGAGGGGCTGGCGGCGGGTACCGCAAGGACCAGGCTGAATTCGGAGACCGTCGTCCCCGCCCCGGCCAGCGGTTGGAGGATCTTGCCGTCGGCAATCTCGGGGACGCTGCCGACCGGGCCCACGAACAGGGGAACGAGGTCCTGCCTGGAGGAGAGAAGCTGGAACAAATCGTCCGGCGTCGCGGGCGACTGGAGGGAGAGGCTGACATTGAAGGCCCGAGACTTTTCGAGCGGCGCCGCCTCGGTCGCCCCGGAAACGGAAAAACCGTCCGGAACCAGGCCGAAGGCCCGGCGGAGGGCGGAGCGGAAGTCTTCGGCGGTGAATTTGCTTATCCCCTCCCGCTTGGCCTCTTCCAGGGCGTCGGCATCGAGCTCGACCAGCTTGGTGCGGACGACAAACTCGGAATAGCGGCCGTCGGTGTCGGCGGCGCCGTAGGACTGGAGGGTGTCCCGGGCATCGGGAAAATCGGGCAAATGCTCGCCGGCCAGGGCCCGGGCCTCGGCCATGCTCAGCGGCTTGGCCGTGACGATATTGGCCAGGACGCCGCCGGTGAAGTCCTGGCCGAAATTCCTCTCGCCCCTCCAGACGAACAGCGCCATCATGGAAGCCACGATCAGGAAGGAGATCACGTACACCGGACGGCGAACGGCGACAAAGTCGAAATTGGCGTTGTGGAATATCCGGCGCATCCGGAGCTCGGAGATCTTCTTGTATTGCACTAGGGCGTCGATGATCCAGCGGGTGACCACAATGGAGCAGAACATGCTGATCAAAAGCCCGAAAATGAGGGTCAGGGCAAAGCCGCGCACCTGCTCGGTGCCGAAGTGATGCAGGATAAGGGCGGTGAGGATGGTGGTGAGGTTGGAGTCGACGATGGTGGTGAAGGCCCGGCCATAGCCGATGGCAATGGCCCGCGACAAGGGGTTGCCGCGCTCCCGTTCCTCGCGGATGCGCTCGAAAATCAGGACGTTGGCGTCAACCGCCATGCCAATGGTGAGGACCAGGCCGGCGAAGCCGGACAGGGTCATGGTGGCGCCGAAGGCGGCGAGGGTGGCCATGATGGCCAAAATGTTGAGAACCAGCACCAAATCGGTGATCAGGCCGGCCAAAATGTAGTAGAAGGCCATGAAGGCGATGACCACGGCGGCGCCGATGATCATGGCCTTCAGGCTCGAGCGGATCGAGTCCTCGCCCAGGGTGGCGCCCACGGTGTTGTCGTATTCCTTCTCGATCCTGACCTTCAGGGAACCTGATTTGAGGACGATGTCAAGTTGCTGGGCCGAGCGCTGGTCGAAGTTGCCGGTGATTTCGGCGTTGCCGCCGGAGATGCGGGCCTGGATAACCGGAGCCGACTGGAGTTGGCCGTCGAGAACGATGCCCATGCGCTTGCCGATGTTCCTGGCCGTCACCTGCTCGAAGGCGGTGGCCCCGGCCGAATCGAAGGACAGGCTGATGCGCCAACTCGCCCGGGCCGGGTCCGGTTCGGCCCGGGCCGAGGCGATGGCGTCGCCGCGGAGTTCCACCTGCTTCATGACCAACTGGAAGGGGCGGGGCCGGGCCACCCCGTCGGCGCCAATCTCGTCCGGCTCCTTGAGCCAGTCGAAAAGCATGCGCCGGTCGACCGTGCTCCGGCCGTCCTCCCCGACCTGCTCGGGCGGGATCGATTCCAGGGTGTCCTCGTGGATATTGTATTTCTCGCCGGGAAGGTTCATCTGGCGGACGCGGTTGACCAGGCGCCCGAAAGTTTCGTCGTTTTCCGACACCACCATGCGAAATTCAAGCGTCCCCTGCTTCTGGATCACGGCCAGGGCGTCCTGCGCCTGGCTCTGGTCCATGCCCGGCAGTTGCACCAGTATCTTGTCGATCCCCTGGCGGGTGACCGGTATTTCCGCCAGGCCGCTGTTGTTCAGGCGGCGGCGCACCACGTCGACGGCATTGACCAGATCCTGATCGATCTGATCGCGCTCGCCGGTCAGGCGGGCCTGGAGATTGGCAAGGTTGTTGGCCAATTCCGCCGCCGCCGCCGCGTTGCCGGCCGCCTTCTCGCGATCCAACATGTCCCTCAGCCGATCGATTTCAGCCTGGATGCGGGATATCCGGGCTGGATCATGGCGAAGGGCCAGGCGGATTTCCGTGCCGCCCCTGAGATCCAGCCCCAGGTTGAAGGGCAGCCTTTCCGGCCAGCGCCTGGGATCGGCCAAGACATCGGCATTGAGCTTTTGGGCGTCGGCCAGGGAAACTTTCAGCGCCGGCAACCCCGGATCATGGGGGGTGTATTTCTCAATATCCGCCACCCTCGAGGACAGGGCGGCGATGCGTTTCTGAAGCGGGGTGTTCAGAAGTTCAATGACGCATAAAAGCGTGAGGGCGGCCGCCACCAGCAGCTTGGTGATCGCGACCCGGCTTTTCAGCATAAGGACGGCGCAGCCGACGACCATGGCCGCCAAAACAATAATTTGCGCATAATGAAAATTGGACATGCCTCAAGCTCCCGAAGATTGAATGTCGCCCGCGATCCCGCCCAAGCCGCCACTCCCGCGCGGCCCGCCGCCGCCATCATTTGGCCTTGGCCGCGGCGTCCTTTTCCGTCTCCTCGCCGGGACGGGGGAGGACGCGGTAAATGGCTTGCCGGTCAAAGGTCAGGCTGAACTCGTCCGAAGGGTCGGGCCTGACGGTGACGGTGCTGTCGGTGAAAGCCACGACTTTCCCGTGCATCCGGCCGATGGTTATGATGTTGTCGCCCTTCTGCAGCGATTCCCGACGCATCTTGTCCTGCTTCTCCTGCGCCTTCTGGGCCTTGCGCTTTTTATTGCCGAACAGCCACCAAACCCAGAAGATAATGACGGCATAAAGGAACCAGTTGTCCCATATGGAGGCGGACGCCTGGGGGGCCGGGGCGTCAGCCGGCTGTTCCTGCAAAGACTGGGAATTTTCGCCGACCGAGGTCGTCTCCCCTTGGGTCAATTCGGGGACGCCGGCATTTCCGGAATTGCCGGGCGCGTTGGAGGTCTCTTCCGCCATGTTCCGTCCTTTTTCATGAATAATCAACTAGAGCGCGCCATCCGTGGGATGGCGCACATGATGCCAAGCAAGCAATATACTTCCAGCCGATCGAAAACGCAAGGAGATAATCGCCAAATTCAACAATTGCCCGGGCGAATCCGGAAAACCTCCCTTGGCAATCCCGCTTCCGGTCCGGGCAATGCGGCGGGAGTTCAGGGCTAGCGCGGCCAATTTATCCAATTATGCGGGGGTTGGTCGTATAAGGGCAAGAAAAATATAGCGGTTTCCATGAGCAGTGGAAGCAAGATTTAGCGCGAAGACGTCCTTGCTCCGCTTCACCGCCTCGCGGCCCCAAGCTCCCTGGCGACCTCAAGTCCTTTCTCGACGCCGGCAAGGAACTGCCCGTGCTCGTTTCTGTCCGCCATACGCCCGCCGGAGTCTCCCTGGAAGGCGGCTAGCTTCAGCCCGTTGTCCCGCAGGGCGGCTTTCACGGCCGGGATGTCCTTGTTGTCCCAGTTCCAGAATTCGACATGCGAAAAGCCATCCTTTTTGGCCTGCGCGAAACGCGGCAAAAAGGGCAAATCGGCATAGAGCATTTCAAGGCAACACGAGAAATCCATTTCCGTCCCTCCACCAGCGTCGCAAGCAGGAACCCCCGCCGAAAAGGGGAATGCCGTATTGAAAATTCACGCGGCATCCCGCCCAATGGCCTGAAAAGGCCGGGACCGGGGAGGCCGAAGTCCGTTTGCGCCGCAACCACCCTCCGCCGCCGAAAGGGAACTCGCTTTCCCGGTGGCGGAAACCCCGTGAACCGGGACATTCACCGCCAATTCCCACGCAAAGATTGGGAATTGGCGGAACGCTAAGCGTAATCGGCGCTCACCAGTATTTTCCCGGCCGCCCCCCTGGCCGATTGTTCCAGCCCCGACTGGATATTTTCCAGGGGTACGCGGGCGGTGACGGCCTTGCGCATGTCGACGCGCCCGCTGGCCATGAGATTGATGACGTCGGGGAAAATGCCGCAGCCGGATTGGCCGTTGGAACCGCTGATCCGGGCCGCGTTCCACATGAACCTGAACATGTCGACCTCGGTCTTGCCGGTCCGGTGCCCTATCTGGCAGGTCTTGCCGCCAATGGCGAGGGCTCCCTCCATGATCGGATACGTGGCCGGGTTGGCTCCGGCGCATTCGGCGAAAAGGGAAATGCCCTGGCCGCGGGTCATGTCCAGCAGGTACTCGGCCGGCTTCCCCCCGTCCTTTTCCATGGCTGCCGGATCAACCACGTAATCCGCCCCCATCTCCCTGGCCAGCCGCTGGCGCTCCGGCGCGGTTTCGAAGCAGAAAAGTTTCGCCGCGCCGCAGGCGCGGAGAAGCGCCACCGCCGAAAGGCCGACCGGGCCGGCTCCGAACACCGCCGCGTGCCCGCCCGGCCGGACCAGGCCTCCGCAGACGAACAGGCCGTTGTAGGCCACTCCCACCGGTTCAATCATCGCTCCCTGCTCCAGGGCGGCCCTGTCGTCTCCGTAGCGGTCCCTGAGGTCGTTCAGAAGGTAGCAGTGCTTCGCCTTGACGGCGGCGAATTCGGCGAAGCCGCCGTCGAAGGTGAGGCCGGGCTCGTCCAGGTTGCGGCATTGGTTGAACATGCCCCGGCGGCAGGCGTCGCACTCGCCGCACCAATGCATGGACTCGACAGCCACCAAATCGCCTTTTCCGAGGGTTTTCACCTTTTCCCCGACCTCCGCCACCGTGCCGGAAAACTCGTGCCCGGTGATTATGGGATAGCGGCAGTGCCCGTTGTACCGGGTATACGCGCCGTCGTCCATACGCAGCAGGTGAACGTCGGTGCCGCAGATGCCGGCAGCCCCGATTTTCAGGAGAACCTCGTCGTCCCCCGCCCGGGGATCCGGACGATCCGTGACCGAACTTCGCATATTCTTGAACACCGAATTGCCCCGCAGGGCGCGCCCGGTCTCCTTCTCGCGCGGCGAAAGCGCATACCCCGGCCTGGGCGCCCAATCGGCCTCCACGTAAAATGCCC
>JAISYD010000099.1 GCA_031270145.1 Planctomycetota bacterium | reverse complement strand
ACCAGGTCTGAGCATAGCTTTCTTCCGATTTAGTGGATCCTCTGAATTAAGCAATTTGCTCTACTAATAACCTTTTCAAAACCGATATCTACCGCCTTGCATTCCAACGAGAACCTGGTGGAGATGTACCTTGCAGGTGTTCAAACGAAATGCGGCATTGGCGGACAGGTCCCTTGACGTCCTCCCCGGGCAATGATAGAGTGGGAAGGGGATGGTGATTTCCAAATGCGGCGGGCCAATGGCCCGAACGCCAGAGGGGGAGCGAACGCCATGATTGCCATGAAGTTCGGAGGCACCAGCGTGGGCACGGCGGAGAACATCCGCCAGGTCTGCCGCCTGGTCAAGGCTGAAATCGGCCGCAAGCCGGTGGTGATAGTCTCGGCCCACAATTCGCCGTCGATCCGGATGACCGACACGCTGGCGGCGGCGGCCCGGGCGGCCCGGGACGGCAAACCCGACTCCCGCCGGGCGTCCGAGGCCCAGCGTCGCCTGTGCGACGAGCTCGGGGTCGACGCGGCGGCTTCCGGCGTCGACTTCCTGCTGAACCAATTCGACAAACTCCTTTCCGGCATCTCCATGATCGGCGAGCTGACCGCCCGCACCATGGACGTGGTGATGAGCTTCGGCGAGCGCATGTCGGGCCGGGTGGTGAACGACGTACTCCGCCGCGAGTTCGGGGTGAACTCGGCGTACCGCTCCTCCATCAGCCTTGGCCTGAAAACCGACGCCAACTTCGGGGCCGCCCGCCCCGATCCGCGCTGCTACCCGGCGGTGGCCAAGCAGATATCCGACATCGCCGCGGACGCGCTGGTGACCACCGGCTTCATCGCCGCGACCGCCGACGGCCAGATAACCACCCTGGGGCGCGGCGGCTCCGACTACTCGGCCACCATTTTCGGCGCCATCGTGGGCGCCGAGGAGGTACAGATTTGGACCGACGTGTCGGGGGTGATGACCGCCGACCCCCGCCTGGTCGCCAACGCCAGGAGCATACCCGAGCTCACCTTCATGGAGGCGGCGGAACTGGCCTGGTACGGCGCCAAGGTGCTCCATCCCGCCACCATGATCCCGGCCATCGAGAACGACATCCCGGTGCTGGTCAAGAACACGGCGGCGCCGGAGCATCCGGGGACGGCGATCCGCAAGCGAATCTCCCCGGAAAAGGAGGCTGGCGCGGTCAAGTCGCTGGCGGTGATGAAAGGGGTGGCGATGATCACCATCACCACCGGCCGGATGTTCGGCGCCCACGGCTTCATGTCGAAAGTGTTCGACGCCTTCAACCGCCACGCGGTGGACGTTCACATGATCGCCACCTCGGAGGTCAGCATCAGCGTCACCACCCAGGACTCCGCCCATATCGAGCCGGCGGCGGAGGCCATCCGGGACTTCGCCGACGTGAAGGTGGAGCGCGGCTTTTCGCTGGTGTCGGTGGTGGGCGAGTCGATGCGCGGCACCCCCGGCGTGGCGGCCCGGGTGACCCGGGCGATGGCGGACGGCCAGGTCAACATCCACATGATTAGCCAGGGCGCCAGCGAAATCAACATTTCCCTGGTGGTGGACGATTCCCAGGTCAAGTGGGCGGTGGAGGAATTGCACCGGGAATTCTTCGGCTAGCGCCGGCTCAGCGGAAAAACAGCCAGGCGGCGAAAAGCGCCGCCGCCAGCCCGGCCAGGAGCAGCGCCGCCGCGCCCGGCGCCAACCGCCGGCGTTCGTCCGCCGCGCCCGGCCAGGCGCGGCGGACCGCCAGGACAATGGCGTCCCGGAGCCGGCCGGCGTCGGGATAGCGGTCGCCGGGGTCCTTGGCCAGGGCGCGATCGACCACCCGGGCGATTTCGGGCGGCATCCCCGGCGCCGCCTCGGCCAGAGGCCGGGGCCGCTCGCGGACATGCTTGATCATGATCTCCTCCGGCGTTCCGGCGTCGAAGGGGGGATGCCCGGCGAAGACGTGGTAAAAGGCGGCGCCAAGGGAATAGATGTCGGTCGAGGCGGTGATGGTTTTCCCCGAAGCCTGCTCCGGCGACATGTAGTGCGGCGTTCCCAGGATCCTGGGGCCGAATTGGGGCGTTTCCGCCTGGTCGAGAATGGCGATTCCCAGATCGGTCAACTTCGGCTCGCCGTCCCGGCCGATGAGGATGTTGTCCGGCTTGATGTCGCGGTGAATGATGCCATGGCGGTGGGCGCTGTCAAGGGCGTCGGCAATCTCCATGAAGATCCGCGCCGCCTCCGGGATCGCGAGTTCGCCGATGCGCTGGGTCAGGGTGCGGCCCTGGATCAGTTCCATGGTGAAATAATAGCGCCCGTTGGCGGTTTTGCCGACGTTATACACCTTGATGATGTTCGGATGGGTCAGCCGCGCCGCCGCCCTGGCCTCCTGGATGAAGCGGCCGACGAATTCCCCGTGCCGGGCGTAGTCGGCGTGGAGTATCTTCACCGCCGCCGTCCGCCCGGTCCGCCGCTCCGTGGCCCGGTAGATCGAGCCCATGCCGCCCTCGGCCAGGATTTCCTCCAGGGCGTAGCCGGGTATATCCAGATCCGGCAGGCCCGAATCGTCGGCGAAAAAGCGCAGGCCGCATTGCCCGATGCGCAGTATGTCGCCCGGGGACAGATGGCGGGGAATGTTCGGGACCAGCGGCGTCCCGTTGATCCTGGTGCCGTTCGAGCTTCCCAGATCGATGACCGAGTACTGGCCGTCCCGATCCGCGAAGATTTCGGCGTGGTTGCGGCTGGCCTTGGGATCGGCCAGGCTGATGGCGCAGTCGGCATGCCTGCCGATCACCGCCGCCGCGTTCCCAAGGCCGAATTCGGCGCCGGCCCCGGGTCCATCGATGATTTTCAGTTTCGCCATGCTGCCCTCTTCCGCGCCGGCGTTCGCCGGAGAGCGGCGTCAAACCGTGTTTATGCCATGGAATCGGGAAAAACGCAATCCGGCAAATCCGTTTTCCGATAAAATCATTTTACCCCTTTGACATTTTCCCTTCCATGCGCGATCATGGAGGTTACGGCAACCGGCTATGGATCGGGCGGCGGCGCGAAGCGGGGGAAACCAACCGGAGGGGCAAGGACATGCTTGAGGACGATGGCCCGAGGCGGCGCAATTACCGTTCGGAAATAAAGGCCGGCCCGCCCGGCCCCCGCTTTGTCATCATGGCCAAAGTGATGCTTCTCGCCACCATTCTGCTGGCGGTTCTCGCCGTTTTGGCCGGCGGCGGCCTTTTCGTCTGGTACTGGTGCCGCATCGAGACCGACAACGACCGGATCGCCATCCTTATCCGCAAGACCGGCGACAACCTGCGGCCGGGCGAGATAATCGCCGTCCGTCCCGGGCAAAAGGGCGTCCAACTGGAGCCGCTGCCCGAGGGACGCCATTTCTACAACCCCTACGACTGGGACTGGGAGTTCACCGACGTCACCATCATCCCGGCCGGGAGCCTCGGGGTGGTCACCCGGCTATACGGCGAGGACGCGCCGTCCGGCGCGGTCATCGCCCCCGAAGGCTGCAAGGGGATAGCGGAGGCCATCCTCCGGCCCGGCAAGTACCGAATCAACCCTTATGCCGAAAAAGTGGACGTCTTCGAGGCCATCACCATACGCCCCGGCCATGTCGGGGTTGTGGCCCGGCTTTCCGGGCTCGACCCCCTGAGCGGCGATCTCCCGGCCGAGCTGAAAAACGTCTTCGTCGTCGCCGACGGCGTGAAGGGCGTGCAGGAAAAGCCTCTTGGCCCCGGCACCTATTTCCTGAACCCCTACATTTACGCCGTCACCGAGTTGAACCTGCAAAGCCAACGCTTCGAACTCCAGGGCGACGACGCCATTTCCTTCCTGACCCAGGATGGCTTCACGGTGGTGGTGGAGGGGACGCTGGAATTCGCCGTCACCCGCGAAAGAGCGGCCCAGCTCACCCACCAGGTCGGCGACATGGACGATATGCTGAAGAAGATCATCCTCCCCAAGGCCAGGGGATTCAGCCGGATAGAGGGCTCGAAGCACCCGGCCATCGATTTCATCGTCGGGGAGACCCGCCAGGGCTTCCAGGACTCGCTGGAAAAACACCTGAAAAACCAGTGCCGCAATTGGGGCGTCGATATCCGCTCCATGCTTATCCGGAACATCACCCCGCCCGAGGAGGTCACGGCCATCATCCGCGAGCGCGAGGTGGCGTTGCAGAACCAGCGGAAAATCGAGCAGCAGATCGAGCAGGCGCGCTCTCAGGCCGAGCTTACCCGGCAGGAGATGCTGGCGATCCGGAATCGGGAAAAGGTGGAGTCGGAAACCGCCGCCATCCGGGCCCGCATCAAGGCCGAGCAGGAGCAGTCGGTGCAGCTCACCTCCGGCCGGCGCGAACTGGAAGTGGCGAGACTGGAGGCCGAGGCGGCCAAACTGCAGGCCGAGGCGATCCTGATCCGGGCCGGGGCCGAGCGGGACGTGATTCAAATGAGCAACGAGGCCGAGGCGGCGGTGACCGCCGCCATGTCCGAGGCCTTTGGCGGCGGCATGAACCTGGCCCGCTACACCCTTTACCAGAAAACGGCGCCCCTGATCCAGGCCATCATTTCCACCGATCGCTCGCCGGGCCTGGGCGGCATTTTCAAACCGTTCATGCCGGAGGCGCGGGCCTGGGCCGCGACGGGGGAGGGCGGGAAGGAAGCGGAGCGGAAGGGGAAGGAATAAGCCTCCCGGGGTCATTCGATTCTTTTGAGAACAGCCTCGATGGCGTCGCCGGCGTCTAGCCGAAAAAGCGTTCCGTCCTGTCCTCGGCGACGGGAAAGTCGCCTTGCAGGCATAGGATTCTTGGAAAAAGAGCGTTATAGAAATAGATCGCCACGATTGCCGTTGCAACCAGGAGGAGCGTTAAGAATAGGGTTATGGCGACGTTATAGGCGCCCGGCTCGCCAACCGAATCAACCAGCCGTTCCTTCAGCCAAAATAAAAAAATTGATACGAGGCGTTTGGAAACATTAGATAAAATCTAACGATTTTTAGCAAGCGCATGAAAGTCGCCGCCTCCTTCCCGCAAGCATGATTGGCAAAGCGCCGTTCCCCGGCGCGGTCGGCATATGCCAAAAAAATAACTTTTCGCAGGTCGACGCATATGCAGGCGGGGTACGGCGGCCAAAGGGCGGCGGTACGGCGGCGCGGGAGGCGGCCTCCGCGAAGGAACGCCAGCTCTCCGAGTCTTCCGCCCCGCCTGCCGTCTCATCTCGCCGATGGCTTGACCTTGGACATGAGTTTGGCCAGGCCGGCCGGCGGCGGGGCCGGCGTCGCCTTGCCGCCCGAGAGTTTCCCCAGGCCCGACGGCCGGGCGGCGTCGCCGGCCTTGAGCAGGCTGCCCAAGCCGCCGACCGCGAGTTGATCCGGGGCGTTTTCCCGGGCGGCGGCGATGTTCTCCGCCTGTATGGCGTCGTAGATTTCCTTGCGGTGCACCGAGACGTCCCTGGGCGCCTTGATCCCCAGGCGGACGGCGTCGCCCCTGACGTCGACGATGGTTATCTCCACATCGTCGCCGATCATGATGGTTTCATCCTTGCGGCGGCTAAGCACCAGCATGGCCGGTATCCTCCTTGCCGATCGGCTCGGTCGCCTCCCCGGTTTCCGGATCCGGGTTCTTAAACAGGCGGTGGCGGGTGCTGTATTGGGGATTGACGACCACCACCTGGATGCCGATGCGGGTCTCCGTGTTCATCACCAGCGGGCCGAGCAGGTTGGCCGTGGCGTCGATCGGATTCTTGGGGATCACCAGGATGAGGCAGACCACCGCGTCCTCCGGCTTCGCCAGCTTGAGAACCTGGCGCTCCTTTTCGCCGATGAGAATCTGGTAGGACGGTACGATGATGTTTGCTTCGCAGATGACAAAGGCCAGTTCCGGCCGGTCGCAGGACTGGAGCCATTTGAAAATGCCGTCGTCCGAACACTCGAACATGACGAACCGGGTGGCGTCGCGGAATCCAATCACCCCTTCCGGGAAGACGAGGAGGGCATCGTCCGGAACCTCCTTGTCGCCGAACCGGCTGGTCTTGACTATCATGCGTCCCTCCTGTCGCCGCCAAACGGCATTCCGTGTCAGGGCGCGCCGCGCGTCCCGCCGTAACCAGGCGCCCGAGATCATTATCGGCCGGGAGGGCTGTTTTCTGGAGTGTTTCTCCGGATGGGAGCCGGAAACCGCCGGCGCCGTCCCCGCTAGTCGTCGGGCGGCGCGTCGAGGTTTATGGGGCGCCAGGCCGGATCGTCGTCCATCCCGGCCAGTTCGCCTCCGAAGCCGGGCAACCCTTCCTCCTCCACCGCCAGCCGGGCGGCCTCGAAGGGATCGGGCGCCGGTTCGGGCCGGGCGGCGGGCGGTTCCGCCGCCGGGGGCAGGGGATCGGGATTGGCGTCGGTCAGCCGCGCCTCGCGGATGAGGCGGCTTATGCGCTCGGCCTGCTCGATTGAGGCGTCGAATTCAAAATTGATTTCCGGCGTCGTCTTCAAGCCGAGCGGCCTGCCGATCATCCGCCGCAGCCTGGAGGCATTCTGTCGGAGCAGGTTGGCCACCCGCTCCCGGTCCCCGTCCTCCCCCAGCACCGAGAATTTGACCTTGGCGTGGCGCAGATCCGGCGACGCCTCGCAACCGGTGAGGGTGACGAAGCCCAGATCCACGCCCTTGAGGTCGCGGAGGGCGTCCACCAATTCCTGAATGATCCGCTTGCCGACCCGCTCCTGGCGTCTGCTGGGCATGGCTAGAGCTTTCTGGCTATTTCTTCGATGGCGAAGGCCTCGATTAAGTCCCCCTCCTCGATGCCGTCGTAGCCGGCGATCTTGATGCCGCATTCGAAGCCGGCCTTCACCTCGCGGATGTCGTCCCTGACCCGCCTCAAGCTCTGGATGCCGCCCTCGTAGATCATCACCTGGTTGCGGAAGAGGCGGATGCGGCTGGTGCGCTGGATTAGGCCGTCCGAGACGTAGCAGCCGGCGATGGCGCCGATCTTGGAGGAGCGGAACACCTGGCGGATTTCCACGTGCCCCTGCACCACCTCCTTCTCCTCCGGCGGCAGCAGGCCCTCCAGGGCCGCCCGCATGTCCTCGATCATGCGGTAGATGACGTGGTAGGTGCGGATCTGCACCCCGAGGCTCAGGGCCGCGCTCCTGGCCTGGCTCTCGGCCACCACGTGGAAGCCGAGCACGATGGCGTCCGAGGCGTCGGCCAGGATGACGTCGGCGTGGTTGACGCCTCCCACGGCCGCGTGGATGATGTTGATGCCCACCTCGGAGGTGGCCATGTCCCGCAGCGTTTTTTCGATCACCTCCAGCGAGCCCGCCACGTCCGCCTTGACGATCACCGACAGCTCCCGCTTGCCGGATCCGGCCAGGTGGCTGGTGAGGTTTTCCAGGGTGACGTGCTGGCGCTTCGCCAGGGCGGCGGCGCGGGACTCGCGCTCGCGCTGCTCGGCGATGGCCCTGGCCTTCAGGATGTCGGAGAGGATGAAGAATTTGTCGCCCGCCTCCGGCACGGCCGAAAGGCCGGAGGCCCTGACCGGCATTCCGGGGCCGGCCGATTCAATGGGCCGGCCGAATTCGTCGAACATGAAACGGATTTTCCCGTAGCCGTTGGACGAGAGGATGACGTCGCCGGTCCGCAGAGTGCCGTCCTTCACCAGCAGGGTGGCGATCACCCCCTGGCCCTCCGACATCTGGGCCTCGACCACGAAGCCGGCGGCCGGCCGGTTGGGGTTGGCGCGCAACTCCAGCAACTCGGCTTCCAGCAGGATGCGCTCCAGCAGGTTGTCTATTCCCTGTCGGGTATGGGCCGAAACATTGATCATGCCCACCTTGCCGCCCCATTCCTCCGGCAGCAGGCCCAGGCGGTTGGCCAGTTCCTGCCTGACCCGGTCGGGATTGGCCGACGGCAAGTCGCACTTGTTGATGGCGATGACCGTCGGCACATTGGCGTTCTTGGCGTGGGCCGCCGCCTCTTCGGTCTGGGGCATGACCCCGTCGTCGGCCGCCACCACCAGCACGGCGATGTCCGTGAGGTTGGCGCCGCGCGCCCGCATGGCCGAGAAGGCTTCGTGGCCGGGGGTGTCGAGGAAGGTGATCCGCTTGCCGTTGTGGAGCACCGAATAGGCGCCGATATGCTGGGTGATGCCGCCGTGCTCGCCGTCCACCACCCGGGTGTTGCGGATGGCGTCGAGGAGGCTGGTCTTGCCGTGGTCGACGTGGCCCATGAAGGTGATCACGGGCGGGCGCTCCGCCAAGTCGCCCGCGTCGGCGTCCTCGGTCTGCCGCCGCGCCTCCTCGGCCAGATCCTCCTCCAAATCGTCCTCGGTTTCCCATTTCAGCGGGATTTTGAACTTTTCGGCGATCAGGACGATGGTTTCCTCGGGCGGTATGTCGTTCACCTGGATCATGTCGCCCCGGGAAAGCATGAAGGCGAGTATTTCCTGGAGCTTGACGCCGAGGGCGATCGAGATGTCCCGGATCGTCATGCCGAGGCGCACCACCGCCTCCTGGCCCGGGACGCGGGGGATGGGTTGGGCGATGCGGCGAGTGCGGGAGCGGCGGCCCACCGTCCGGGTGCGGGAGCGTCCGCCCCGGCTCGAGCGGCGGCGGCCGCCGCCGGCGATGGAGCGGGTGAATTCGTTGTCGATTTCGGCGAAACTGGCCGGCAATTCGTTTCTGATCCGCTTCGACTTGAAGTCGGCCCGCTTATGCTTGAAGCCGGCCCCCATCCGGTCGGCCGGGGTTTCGGCCGACAGGATGTCCGGCGCCACCACGTCGATGGCGGCCGCGCCTTCCTCCGGCGCCGCGGCGTAATCGTCGCCGCCGTCCGCCAGATCGTCCATGCCCCAGTCGTCGCGGTTGGAGCGCGGGCGCTTGGCGGCTTTCGCCCTCTTTTCGACGACGTCGCGATCCTCCGCGTCCTGCCCGGAGCGGATCTTGGTTTTCACCCGGTGCTTGACGATCGGCTTCCCCGGGGCGGCGGCGTCTTCCGGCGGCTGCGCCCCGGTTATGGGCGGCTTGCGCCTGGGCGAGGCGTCCCTGTCCCTGCCGTCCCTGGGCTTGTCGTCCCGGGATCGGGCGTCCCCGGTTTTTTTGCCCGCTTTGGCCGGGTGGACGGGAGTGCGCTTGAGGCGTTCCAAAATCTCCCCCGACACCTTGCCCACCGCGCCGCCGCCGGTGATGGGATTCGCCACCCGCTTGATCGGCTTGAGTTCCGGTTTGGCGGTCGGAGCGGTGGACGCCGGTTTCTCCGGCTGGCTCTCCGCCGTCGGTTCCGGCGGCGAGGCGGCCGGGAGCGGTTCGTCCCGGCGTCCGGCCTCGGAGGCGATCGGTTTCGCCTCTTCCGCCGGCTCCTTGTCCAATGCGGCCGGCTTGCTTTTTTTATTTCTGATCGGCGTTTTCAGGGGCATTTCAATGGCCGCCGGTTCCGGTTTGGCCGGCGCCTTCGGCGGCGTTTCGGATCCGGCCTGCGCCCTGGAATCGCCTCCGGCCTGGTCGGGGCGCTCCTCTTCGGGCGGGCGGACGGGCGCGGGCGGACGGCCGACCACCACCTTTTTCTTTTTTATGGTCTTGCCCTTGTCGGGCGGCAGCGGCGTCCAGCCGTCCTTGGCCTGGTCGGTGACCCATTTCTCGATTTCGCCATCGACGGAGGCCAGGGGGTCCTTGACGTCGAAATTCTGCGCCCGCAGCGCGGCGAGGAGATCCTGCTGGTTGTAGCCGTGTTTTTTGGCCAGTTCGTGCAGCCGCATCTAGCTTTTTCCTAAATCACGCCTTCCGGCGCGTGCGCCCCATTCCGCCGTCCCGGCGTCTCCACGCTGGAAACGCCGTACAGACATCTATCTAATTTCCGCCTCCAGGGAGGCTACGAGCGGCGTTTCGTCCGCCTCGTCCGGCGGCGGCGCCATTTCCGGCGGCGGCTGGCCGGCGGCTTTTCTTTCCTTGGCCGCCGCCAGTTCCCGGGAGTCGTCCTCCAGGCGGCGCTTGTAGCCCTCGACCGCGAAATTGTAGATTTCCTGGGCTTTTTTCTCGCCAATGCCCTTGATTTCGAGGAGGTTGTCGATCCCGAGCTCCATGATGTCGTGGAACGATTCGAAGCCGGCGATAAACATGTTGTTGATGGTGGCCTCGCCCACGCCCGGCAGCGAGGCGATTTCCTGCCGGCCCTTTTCGCGCCAGGCGCTGTGCTGGTTGATGGTCATGATGTCCAGGTTCCAGCCGGTCAGGCGGGAGGACAGCCTGACGTTTTGCCCCTTCCGGCCGATGGCGAGGGAAAGCTGGTCGTCCGGGACAATCACCCGCGCCCGCTGGTTGTTGCGGTCGAATTCGATGTGATCGATTTCCGAGGGCGAGAGGGCGTTGCGGATAAACATCTCCGGCGATTCGTTCCAGCGCACGATGTCTATCTTTTCGCCCCCGAGTTCCTCCACGATGGTGCGGATGCGGCTGCCGCGGACGCCCACGCAGGCTCCCACCGCGTCGACCCGGCTGTCGGAGCTGGCCACGGCGATTTTGGTGCGGTAGCCGGGCTCGCGCACCAGGCCCTTGATTTCCACGATGTGCTCGTAGATTTCCGGAACCTCCAGTTCGAAAAGCTCCCGCACCAGATCGGGAGGGGTCCGGGAAAGTATGATGATGACCTTGTTGCCTGTTTTGCGCACCTGGGTGACGTAGGCCCGGATGCGCTCGTTCGGGCGGTAATTTTCGGAGGGGATTTGCTCCTGGCGGGGCAGGATGCCGTCCGACTTGCCGATGTTGCAGATAACGGCGCCGCGCTCAATCCGCTGGATCATGCCGTTGACGATGCTGCCGACGCGGGCGACGAACTCCTCGTACACCACCTCCGATTCGGCTTCCCGGATGCGCTGGATCATCACCTGGCGGGCGGTTTGGGCCGCGATGCGGCCGAAGGCGGCCGGATCCATCTCGCCGATGGGGATGTCGCCGTCCATCAGGCGGATGATCCCGGACATCCGGTCTCTGCGGACCCGGAGTTCCTCGACGTTCGGATAGCGCTTGCGGGCGGCCGAGACCAATGCGGTCTCGATTGACTCGAACAACTGTTCGCGATCAATTCCCTTTTCCCGGTGCAGGCTGTCGATGTGCCTGAGGAATTCTTCGTTGACATTCATGAAACATCACCCTTGCTTCGACGGAAAACCGGCCGGGACGCCGGCCAGCCGCCTCCGAGGCCGCTCCGCCAAAAAATAAAGAGCGGGCATGGCCCGCTCCCACAGCGATACCGAACCGCGTATCGGGCAGGACAGCCCGGAGAGGCGGAAAAAACCAAACGCGACCACTCCCCAGTTCATTGACATTTTCCCCCATTCCGCTTCGCTGTCAAGAAAAATCGCCGGCCGGCGCCAGGAATGGGGCCGCAAGGCCGAAACCCCGGGCAAAGCGCCGCCAATGGGGCGCGGCGCCGTTCGCGGGCCGCCCGGTTTCGGGCGTCAAGATTCGGATCGCCGGTAAAACCGCCCGCCGGTCGGTACCGGCGGCCAAACGAAGCGGACCGCGACCGGGAGCGAATTGTCCGCCGCCGGCCTTTCGCCCGGCGGCGGCGAAGGAGCGGCCGCCGCCCGACAAAGGCGGTTGCGGTTTTCGGCGCGGCGTGGTATAATGAACCGCATGGTTCCGGGGCGTTCCGGTTGCGCCAGGGGGAAGATGGGATGGTCTTTCGGCTGTTGGCGCCTTGGCTGGCCGCGGTTCTGGCGTTTTCGCATCCGTCCGCCGCGGGCGACTCCGGGGCCGGCGCGCCCGAAGACAAATTTACCGGCGAGGTCGTCATCGGCGCCACCCTGCCGCTCACCGGGAAATTCGACTATTACGGCCAGTCCGCCTATTACGGGGCTCTTACCCGGGCCAGGCTGATCAACGAGAAGGGCGGCGTCGCCGGCAAGCGCCTGGTCATCGAATGGCGGGACAACGGGAGCGACACCGGCCAGGCGACCAGGGACATCGAGGAATTGGTGAGCAAATTCCAGGTCCTCGCCGTCATCGGCCCGCTTCTTTCCGATTCCGTCATCGCCGCCATCCCGACGGCCAAGCGGCTGCGGATACCGCTCATTTCCCCGCTGGCCTCGGCCGACATCGTCACGGTTGACAATGCTTGGGTTTTCCGCGTCTGCTACGGCAATTCACCCCAGGCCGCCGCCCTGGCCAACTTCCAGATTGAGAAATACGGGGCCAAAACCTGCGGCATAATCTACGATTCAAACTACTTCTTCAGCGCCGAATTCCCCTCCGTCTTCCAGGGGAAATTCGCCGCCCTCGGCGGCAAAGTCGTGGCCATCGCCAGTTTCCGCGACGAAAACGGCGAAAAGGATTACGAAAAGGCGCTCCGGTTCGTCGCCGCGAAGAATCCGGACTTTATTTTCGCCCCGTCCTACGCCCTTGAGGCGACGGAGTTGATCCACGCCAGCAAGGAATTGGGCATTTCCACCCGCTTCTGCGGCCCCGAAACCTGGGACAACGAATTGCTTTTCGAGGGCGCCGGGACCCGGCTGGCCGGCACCTGCTTCACCAGCGTCATCTACGAGGAGGCTCTGCGCTACCGGCCGTTCCAGGAATTCATGCGCGAAATCCAGAACGCCGGGATGGACGAGCCGGACGCCCAGGCGGCCAGCGCCTATGACGCGGTGTCGTTGCTGGCCCTGGCGGCGGAGAAGGCCGATTCGCCGGCGGCGTTGCGGGATCGGCTGGCGGGCTTTCGCAACTTGAACCTGGCCACCGGGCGGATGAGCGTGGACAAGGAATTGAATATTGTCAAGCCGGTCCTGATCCGGGTGGTGGAAAGGAAGGGCAACCGCATGATGCCGGTTTACGCCGAGCGTTATGATCCGTAGGCTCCCGCGTTCCCGGGGGCGGAAGGTGATTTTGCATATATAAGGAGATGGATATGGGTAGGGATTTGTTTTTGGCGGCCGCCGTCCTGCTGGCCGCGGCCGTCCTGGCGTCCACCGGCGTTCCCGCCGCCGGTCCGGCGGTTCCGGAGGGTTGGCGCTCCGGCATCGGCCTGTCGAGGCTGGCCGACCCCGGGGCCGCCGCCGATGAGGCCGCCGCCAAGGCCAAGGCCGGGCTCGGGGGGGCGGACGCCAAATTCGTCTTCGTCGGCGCCGCCATCCCCCAACTGGTTCCGGCGCTGGTCGACGGGGTGAAAAAACATTTCCCCGGCGATATCATTTACGGCTGCCAAGTCACCAGCCCCCTGCTGGCGGAAAGCAATTTCCCCGACAGCGAGGTTATCGACATCTCGGCCGGCGTGGAGGTCTGGGCCCTCGGGGGCGATGCGGTCGATATCGGCGTTTTCAGCGTTTCCACCGACCAGGACTCCGATGTCCCCTACGAAGAGGCCGGCTTGATATTGGGGCGGGAGATCAAACCCTTCATTGAAGGGTTGAAGCGTCCCGGGAGAATGGTCTTCACCTTTGGCGACCAGTTCAACGGCAGCAACAAGGATTTCGTCGCCGGCCTGAACCAGGCTTTGGAGCGGGTTTACCCCATTGTCGGCGCCGCCGCCGGCAATCAGAACGCCAAGGAAATCGTCAAGGGCGAAATCGTGACCGCCATCGACGTGGGGGTGGTGATTGGCGGACCGTTCCGGTTGGGGCAGTCGCTGCTCGGGGGCACGCACTCGCCGGATACGGCCAACGTCGCCCTGGCCGACGCGGTGGGGCAGGGCGGGGGCGAGCCGCCCTTCTTCGCCATGATCTTCAACTGCCGCCGCCGCCGCCAGGGCATGATTGAGAACAAGCAGCTGGCGGACGAGCTGGCCATGATCAAAAAGAATCTGCCGGGAGTGGAATTCTTCGGTTTCTATGGTCCCGGCGAGGTGGGATCGGTGAAGCCGGGAGAACCGGCCAAGGGGGTCGGCTTCACGGTGACGTCGGCGGTGTTTTTCGCGGCGAAATAGGACGAGGGTTTCATATATGCTTGATATGCGCTGGCTGAGGGACGATCCGGATTTCCTGCGCGGGGCCTGCCGGCTGAAGAATGCCGAGGTCGATGTGGATCGGGCGGTGGCGCTTGACGCCCGCCGCCGGGAAATCCTGCTGGAAAAGGAGACGCTGCAAAACGAACGTAACCGCGTCTCCCGGGAAATCGCCCAAAAGAAAAAGGAGGGCGCCGACTCCGGGGCGCAACAGGAGGAGATGCGCCGGGTCGGCGACCGCATCGCCGCCCTGGAGGGGGAGGAGCGCGCGGTGGCGGCCGAATTGCGCCGCCTCATGCTCGCCATCCCCAACCATCCGGCCGCCGACGCCCCGAAAGGCGATGAAACCGCCAACCAGGAGGTGGCGGCCTGGGGCGCCAGGCCGGAATTCGCCTTTCGGCCGAAACCGCACTGGGAAATCTGCGAGGCCCTGGACATCCTGGACGTCAGGCGCGGGGCCAAAGTGGCCGGTTCCGGTTTCATCCTCTACCGGGGCGCCGGAGCGCGGCTGGAGCGGGCGCTGATTAATTTCTTTCTTGACTTCCACACCTCGCGGCACGGCTATACCGAGTGGTTGCCCCCTTTCCTGGTCAACCGGGACAGCATGATCGGCACGGGGCAAATCCCGAAGCTGGAAGAGGACATGTACCATTGCGACAAGGGGGACGACCTCTTCCTCATACCCACCGCGGAGGTCCCGCTGACCAACATCCATCGGGACGACATCCTGCCCGCGGACCGCCTCCCCCTGAAGTATTGCGCCTATTCGGCATGTTTCCGCCGCGAGGCCGGCGCCGCCGGCAAGGACACCCGGGGCTTGCTGCGCGTCCACGAGTTCAACAAGGTGGAGTTGGTAAAGTTCACCCGGGCCGAGGAGAGCTGCTCCGAGCACGAAGGTCTGCGCGCCGATGTCGAGGATATCCTTCGGGAGCTTGGGCTCCCCCACCGGGTTCTCAACCTGGCGGCCGGCGACATGTCCTTTTCCGCCGCCAAGTGTTATGATTTCGAGATCTGGGCCGCCGGGGTGGGGAAATATCTCGAGGCCAGCTCCTGTTCCAATTGCACCGACTACCAGGCCCGGCGCGCCAACATCCGCTACAAGGACGCCGACCGGAAGATCCGCTTCGTCCATACCCTCAACGCCAGCGGCCTGGCCCTGCCCCGGACCATGGCGGCGATAATCGAGAACAACCAGCGCGGGGACGGCTCGGTGGCCGTCCCCGGGGCCTTGCAACCCTATATGGGCGGAATGACGGAGATCCGGAAGGCATGACCAGGCGCGAACAGTTCGGGAGGGATCTGAAGGCATTTTTCGCCAAACCCGGTTACCGCCCCATGCGCTCGCGGGACATGGCGTTCCGGTTGGGCGTGCCCAAGCGGGAATTCCACGAATTCCGCTCCGCCCTGGAGGAATTGCGTCTGGCCGGCCTCATCGTCCGCTGGGACGACTCCCGCTGGCGGCTTCCCGGCGACGTGGAAAAATTGCTGCCCGGCCGCCTCGACATCGCCCTGGCCGGCCATGCCTTCCTCATACCGGACGACGCCGGCGCGGCCGACGTCTTCATCCCCTCCGACCGGTTGCTGGACGCCTTTGACGGCGATCGGGCGCTGGTCAGGGTGCTGGAGGGCGGCCGCCGGCCGGCCGGCGAGGTGGCGGAGGTGGTCGAGCGGGCCAGGACCCGCCTGATTGGCAGCATGCTCGCGAACGGCAAGGCGAAAGTCGACGATCCGCGATTCAGTTACGAGTTCGCCATCGTTTTTTCGCCTGACGCCCCGGACAAATCGGCTTCCCAGACCGCCAAGTCGCAGCGCCGGCGCCGGAACGCCGAAAAGGCCGGCGGCAAGCCGTCGTCGCTGGCCCCGAACAGCCGGACCGTCGCCTCCGACGCCGATTTGCCGCCCAAGGGGCAGAAGATCCTTATGGAAGTCATGGCTTGGCCGAAGGCGGCCGGCGGAGCCAGGGCCAGGATTGTCGAGGTGCTGGGACCCTCGGGCGATCCCGACACCGAGACCGCCGCCATCCTGGCCGAAAACGACGCGCCCGGCCCCTTTCCGGAAAATGTCCTTTTGGCCGCCCGGCGGCTGGAGCGGAGCCTCCAGCCCCAAGATCTGGCGGGCCGGCTGGATTTGACCGGCGAAATCTGCTGCACCATCGATCCGCCGGACGCCCGCGACTTCGACGACGCCCTGGCCATCCGGGAAGATCCGGACGGCGCTTTGACCGTGGATGTCCATATCGCCGATGTGGCGCACTATGTGCGGCCGGGCTCGGAACTGGATATCGAGGCGCGCAACCGTTCGACCAGTATTTACCTTCCCGAGCGGGTCATACCCATGTTGCCGGAGGAACTTTCCAACGATGTCTGCTCGCTAAGGCCGGACGAGAATCGCCTGGCCAAGACGGTGCGCATCAAATTCAGCCCGGAGGGCGAGCGTCTCGGCTATTCCATCCACCGGACCCTCATCCGCAGCCATCGGCGCTTCACCTACGGGGAGGTGTTGTCCCTGCTCCGGGACAAGGCCCTGGCCCGCGCCTTTCCCGACCGGGAACTGTTGGGCCAGGTGGTCCGCCTGCACGGCCTCGCCATGCGGTTGCGCAAAAGGCGGCTGGACGGCGGGGCGATCGATCTGAATCTCGGCGAATTCCGGGTGGTCATTGATTCCGAGGGCCGGACCGAGGCCTTGGAAAAGGTGGAGAACGACGAATCCCACCAGATGGTGGAGGAGTTCATGCTTGCCGCCAACCGCTCCCTGGCCGAATGGACGGCGGCCAACGGCCTCCCGACCCTGCACCGCCTGCATCCGCCGCCCAAGGATGAGCGGGTCGAGGAGCTGGCCGAATATCTGACCGCCAGCGGCTATCCCTTCAAGCCGCCCTTCCAGCGCAAAAAACTCAAGGCGGTGGTGGCCAGGGCGGCCGGCCGGCCCGAGGAGCACGCCATAAACCTGATGATCCTCAAGAGTTTCCAACAGGCGACCTATGCCCGGGATCCCGACATCGGCCATTTCGCCCTGAATTTCCCCAAGTACCTGCACTTCACCAGCCCTATCCGCCGCTATCCGGATCTGCACCTGCACCAGATGCTGGATATGGCCTTCGCCATCGCTCGCGAAAAGACCAACAAATTGCCGAAAAAGTTGCGCCGGCCGGTCGTCGTCGAGGGCAGCCTGGACGAGTTGGGGGAGCATTGCTCATCCCGGGAGCGCCGGGCCATGCGGATCGAGGAGGAGGTCAAGGATTTCCGCCGCCTGGAACTCCTGTCCAGGGCGGACGGGCGGGATTTTCAGGCGGTGGTGACCGGGGTGCGCAAATTCGGCGTATTTGTGGAGCTGGCCGGCTTCCTGGTGGAGGGGTTGCTTCCGAAGTCCGAGTTGGCGAGGAAGGGCTATGTCGCCCGGGAGGATTTGCCGCCGCCGGCGGTCGGGCGGAGGGCGGGGGCGAAACGGCCGGAACTGGCCGGCGGCCCCGGCTTCCATATCGGCCAGTTGGTGCGGGTCCGCGTCCGCAAGGTGGATTTGTCGGCCCGGCGCTGCGATCTGGAATTCCTGGAGGCGCTCTAGCCTCGGGGATATGCCGCCGCGCGCCGCCGCATTTTTTAACAAGGGGATGTCATGGCGTCCAAGCTGTCAAATGGCGGCTTTTCCGGGCGCCGATCCCCATATCAGATTTTAACCAGCACCGTCTCTTTCAGATCAAGGCGACCCGGGGCGACCGGCGATTGGGCTGGATAGCCAACGTCGAGATAGGTGACTATTTTCACTTCCTTCGGCAATTTGAAGCGCTTGTAGAGGCGTTCCAGCATGGCGTCGGAAAAAGTGAGCCATACGCCGCCCAGGCCGAGGGCGTGGGCCGCCAGCGCCATGTTCTGCACCGCGGCTCCGACGTCGATCAGCCGGTTGCGGATCGGATTGAGGGGATTCGCCTTGTACACCCTCTCGTCCTGCAGCGCCACAAGGTGGACCGGGCCGCCCGGAATGTCGGCCCCCCTGAAAAGGCCGGGCTCGTTGTCCTCGCGGACGACCGCGAAGCGCAACGACTGCAGATTGCAGGAATGCGCCCCCCAGGTTCCGGCCAGCAGGATTTCATCGATTATGGAATCCGGGACTTTTTTGGAACTCCAATGCCGCACCGAACGCCGCTCCTCCACTATCCGTTTGAATGATTGGTATTCATCCTCGCCCACCGGCCTTGTCTCGTATGGCGACAGATCCACTTTTTCCCCCGCCTGCGCCTTTTTGGCGAACTGGAGGATTTCCCCGCCCCAGCGGTAATCGGGGAGGTTGGTTGGCAGCCCGCGCTCATGCCAAAGGTCAAGCAGGTTTTCCACCGTCGCCGTTTGGGTTGGGCCCAGGGTTTTGCCTTCGTGAATCGCCGCGTAAGTCTGGATTTCCAGGGTATGATGCAACCGCTCCCGGAAACGGGCGCGGAACTCCACGGGATCCATTTCCAGGTACTCGGCCCGGCTCAGATTGAATTTCGGTACCGGCGACACGTCCTCGTCTTTTGCCATAACGCTCTCCCCCCTCAGCAAAACCAACCCGGAAATTCCCTCGATTTTTCAGCCGCCCGGCCGGAAAAAACATTCGCGCCCGGGCGCGTTATCCCTCCTCGTAGCGGAAATCGCAGACTTTGCCGCCCAGCATTATGGTTCCGCCGCGCGAAAGTTTGACCCCCGGGGCGTAGCCCTCGATAAAGGCGGAGTCGCGGCCGCATGACAATAACGCTCCCAGTTCGTCGCCGAGACCCAATTCCCGGTACATTTCGGCATATCGGCAACGTTTGACGTCGTAGTCGAAATGTCCGGCGTCGTGGCGAATGACGTCTATTTCGAGGGCGTCGTCCTTGAGCCACAGGGGCAGCAGCTTGGCGAACGAGGCGAGGCCGGTTTTGCCGCCGGCCGCCGCCGCCGCCAGGCGTCCCGCTTCGCGCGCCGCCGCCGCAATCGCCTCTGCTATTATTTCCCTCGCCCGCGGCTCGCCGTAGTCCCGGCGGAGTATGGCGTAAATCGGCTTGATGATTTCCGCCTCAATCCGCCGGCGCGCCAATATGCCCTGTTCTTCCGGCATTTTTCCGCTCCCCGCCGCCGTCAAATACCCGCTCCGGCGTCATGGTATCCCAGGTAGATCCGGCGCACCCTAGGGTCGTCAAGCAAATCCGCCGCCTTGCCGCTTATCGCCATTTTGCCGGAACTCAGCACATAACCGCGATCGGCTATGGCCAAAGCCTGGGCGGAATTCTGTTCCACCAGGAGAATGGCTATGCCGCTTTTCCTGATGTCGTTGATCAAGGCAAAAACCTTTTCCACCATTTGCGGCGCCAAACCCAGCGACGGCTCGTCCAGGAGAAGCAGTCTGGGTTCGGACATCAGGGCGCGCGAAATCGCCAGCATCTGCTGTTCCCCGCCGCTCAAGGTGCCGCCCTTTTGGAAACGGCGTTCGCCCAGCAGGGGGAATCTCTCGAATTCCCGCTTCAGGGCCAGGGCGGCGGATCTGGCCGGGCGTGAAAAGGCGCCGATGCGCAGGTTTTCCTCCACGGTCAGATCCGGGAAAATCCAGCGCCCCTCGGGGACCATGGCCATGCCCATGGTCAAAGTCGTTGCCGGCGAGCGGGCGGAAATGTCCTTGCCCATATACTCGATCTCGCCGCTTCGTTTGCGCAACAAACCAACCAGGCTTTTCAAGGTGGTGGATTTCCCCGCCCCGTTGGAACCGATGAGCGTGACCAGTTCTCCCTCGTCCAGGGAGAAATCGATTCCGTGCAGGGCCGGCAAGTTTCCGTACCAGGCCCGGAGGCCCCTAACCCGCAACATTCGCCGCCCCCTTGCCGAGATATTCGACAATGACCCTTTCGTCGACTTGCACCTGATCGGGCGAACCCTCGGCGATTTTAAGGCCGTGCGCCAATACCGTCACCCGATCCGACACCGCCATCAGCAGGGTCATGTCGTGCTCGACCACAAGAATGGTGACGCCGGAACCGCGGATGGCCCGTATGCGCTCAAGCAGTTGCCGCCCCTCCGACTCGTTCATGCCGGCCGCCGGCTCGTCCAACAACAACAGGCGCGGACGGCTGGCCATGGCGCGGGCGATTTCCAGGCGGCGCTGGTTGCCGTAGGAAAGGTTTTTGGCCAATTCGTTCCGATACGGCAGGAGATCCAGTTCTTCCAGGAGGCGCTCGCTTTCGGACGTGGTCCACGCCTCCTCCCCGCGCGACCTTCCGGTGTTGAAGACCGCCGACAGCCAGCCCGCCGAGGTGCGGCAGTGGAATCCCATCCTGACGTTGTCGAGCGCCGTCATCGTTCCGAACAGGCGGATGTTCTGGAAGGTGCGGACGATGCCTAGCGCCACCCGCTCGTTTATCGTCAGGCCGAACGTCTCCCGGCCATCGAAGAGAAAGCTTCCGGCGTCGGCCCGGTAATTGCCGGCCATGAGGTTGAACAGGGTGGTTTTGCCGGCGCCGTTGGGGCCGATGAGCCCGCGGATCTCGCCCTCGTCGATGGACATGCTCACGTCTTTCAGGGCCGACAGTCCGCCGAATGACTTGGACGCGCCCCTCAATTCCGCCAGGGCCATTTTATTCTCCGCCTCCGAAAGGCTCGCCGCCGCCGCCGGAGCTGGCGCGACCCCGGTTTGCCCGCCAATTCGCCGCCGTTTGCCGCCAGGCGACGATGCCGTCCGGCATGACGCGGATGATTATGACTATGACAATCCCGTAAATCAACTCCCGGAAATCGCTCAGGAAGCGGAATAGTTCCGGAATGATGCAAAGCAGAAAGGCTCCCAGCAGCGATCCCTTGAGATTGCCTATGCCGCCCAGGGCCACCATGGCTATGATGGCGAATGATTCCGACAAGCCAAAACTGTCCGGACTTATGTAGGTCAGGTAGTGGGCGAAAAAACTGCCGGCCAAACCGGCGAAGAAGGCCGACAGGCCAAAGACCGCCACCTTGTAGGCGGTCACATTGACGCCGATGGCCCTGGCCGCCACCTCGTCGTCCCGGATGGCGATCAAGGCCCGGCCCGGCCGCCTGGCCAGGAGATTGGAAAGCGTCAGATAACAAATCGCCGCCAGAAGCATGGACGCGAGGTAGAAATCGCTTGGCCGGGTCAACTGCGTCAGCCACAAGTCGGGCGTGGGGATGCCGGGCAGACCCGCCGGGCCGCCGGTCAAATCGTCGAGGTTGGTCATGAAAAGGCGGACGATTTCGTTGAGCCCCAGGGTGGCAATGGCCAGGAAAATGGTTTTCAGCCTGAGCGCGGGAAAACCCGCCGCCATGCCGAAAAGCGCGGTCAATAGTCCGCTTAGAATGAAGGCGACCGGAAACGGCATATTGAAATTCAAGGTCAGAATGGCGGAAACGTAGGCGCCTACGCCGTAAAACGCCGCGTGTCCCAGGGAAAACAATCCGCTGTAGCCGATAAGCAGATTGAGACTCATGGCCAGCACCATATATATTCCGGACATGGCCAAAAGGTGGAAAACATAATTGCTGTTTAAGAAAAACGGCGAAATCAGCGCCAACGCCAAGGCCGGCGCACCAAGTCTCCCGATTGGCGTTGCCGGCATCAGACCTTTTCCTCCAGGCTCCGGCCGAAAATTCCGGATGGGCGGATCAAGAGAACCAGGATTAGGACGGCGAAGGCGATGACGTCGCGGTAGTTGGCCGATAGGTAGCCGACGATCAAGCTTTCGATTATGCCCAGGAGCAACGCGCCTATGACGGCTCCCCCGATATTGCCGATTCCCCCCAGCGTGGCGGCGGCCAATGCCTTTATGGAAATGACCACCCCCATCAGGGGATAAAACGCCCCATAATAGGCGCCAAAAAGAATGCCGCCGACGCCCGCCATTCCCGAAGCCAGGACGAACGTCGCCAACACCACCGCATCGGTGTCTATCCCCATGAGTTGGGCCGCGTTGTAGTGCGCGGCGGTCGACCGCAGAGCCAATCCCCACCTGGTGCGCGAGATGAAAATCCTTAGTCCGAGCAGGAGGATCAGGACCAAGCCGATTATGCCGAGTTCCAGCCCGGAAAATATCACTCCCCCAACCGTCCAGCGTCCGAAATCCGCTTCAATCGGGAAAGGTTTGGTGTCCGCTCCCGCCAACAACAATACCAAGGCCTGAAGGATGATGGAGAAGCCTATGGTTATCAGGGCCGGGGCTATTTCGGGACCGCTTCGGAACGGGCGGAAAGCCGTCCGTTCCGTGATTGCCCCCAGGATCGCCGCCCCCGCCGCCGCCGCCGGCAGCGCCGCGAAGGCGTTCTTGGGAAACACGGCCAAACCCAGCAGCCCGGAAAACGCTCCAATCATGAATACCTCGCCGTGGGCGAAGGTTATCATCTTGAGAATGCCGACAATGAGGGAGTACCCCACCGCCAGCAGGGCGTAAAGGCTGCCCAGGATTAGGCCGTTGAACAATTGTTGCGCGAGCATGGCCGGGGCGGGGTCCTATTTTTCGTAGGGGATGAAATCGCCGTCCCGGGCCACGACCGGGAACAGTTGGGCATCTGCCAGTTGACGCGTGGGGCCGTAGGTGATCGCTCTCTGGGAGGCGCCCGCGAAATCCTTTGTTTTGGCCAATTCGTCGCGCAGACTCCGACGGGTTATGCCGCCGGAGGCGTCGGCCCGCTTGGCCGCGGCGGCCAGCAGTTTGATGGCGTCATAGGCTTGTACGGCGAAAGTGTTTGGCTCGTCGTTGTTGTAGGCCGCCCTATATTTGGCGATGAAATTGCTTTGGGTTGGGGTGGGATCGACGAAATCAAAGACCGAAAGGGTGATCAGGCCGTTCACGGCGTCGCCGCCCACGGCGAAAAGGCCGGGCGAGTGGACCGACGACGAGGCGACATAGTCGGCTTTGACGCCAAGATCCTTGGCCTGCTTCATGATTATGGCCGCGTCGGTGTAGTAGGAGCCGAGAACGATCGCGTCCGGATTAAGGGATTTGACCTTGGTCAACTGCGATCTAAAATCCTTGTCGGTGGGTTGATAGCCATCGTCCGCCACCACCTCCACCCCCTTGCTCCTCAACTGCTCCGCCACCTGGTCGCGAACCGCCTTGCCGAAGTCGGTGTTGAGATACAGTATCGCCACCTTCCTGGAGCGCAGGCGATCCGTGACCACCTTGGACAGCGCCTTGGCTTGATCCGTCTGGGTCGGGCAGAGCTGGAAAACAAAATCTCCGCCTTTGGTAAGCTCGGGATGCGATGGATTGAACGCGAGCTGGATCAGGCCGCCTTTCTGGTAAATGGGCGAGGCGGCCCAGGTGGCGTTGGTGGTGAAGTCGCCCAACTCGGCCAATATCGTCGCGTCGTTCACAAACTTTTGGGCGAGGTTCGCGGCTTGCCGGGGTTCGCTGCGGCTGTCCTCGTAAATCACCTCGATTTTGCGCCCGTTGATTCCGCCCTGGCCGTTGATTTCCTCCAAAGCGATGTCTATGCCCCTTCGCCAAAGGGCGCCGTATTCGGCGTTGTCGCCGGACAATGGGCCGGCCACCCCAAAAACAATCGCGTCTCCAGCGTTGACGATGATGGTTGGAATCAGCGCGGCGACGGCGAAAACCCGCATAAGGCGTTTGAAATAGCTTTTCATTTTAATGCTCCATGCAAAGTAGACGAATAAGCGCCATTGATTTGGCGGTAATTATTCATATCGGTATTATATGATAATGAATTTAAACTGAATGTCAAATAATTTTTCAATTTATTTTTTATGCTTGCCGGAATCATAATCGCCCTTGCGGGAAAGTTTTTTTCCGCTATATTTGCGGCTTGAGTTTGTCGGGCCGCCGGGGAACGGCGGCCTCTTTGCGGAGCTAGTTCGCGTTGGAGCCGGCGATGCTTGACGATTGCGTGTT
>JAISYD010000163.1 GCA_031270145.1 Planctomycetota bacterium | reverse complement strand
GTCTTTGCGCCAACGACAAACGCGGTCGGTTTTGCGCCGGACGTTTCGGAAACGCGGTGTTTCAACAATTCCGGGGACGCCGCTTAATAAACTCTATTGGTACCGGATACTCCGATAATATGTTATCGGAAGTCAACAGTAAGATACCCTCTGCCTTGGCCTGAGCCAGGAGCAAACGATCAAATGGGTCTTTATGGATGTTTGGCAAATCGCTCACGCCAACCGCATGAGGACTGGAAATGGTCAATTCCTGATATCCATTATCCAGCAGACCCCGCCGAAGGATGCGGGCATCGAAGTTGAAGTTGGGCTTGCTCGGTCCGTTCTTTATGGCTGCTTCCCAAAGGCTGGCCGGGCTAAAGAAAAGCTCGTTCTCCAAATCGCCAATAAGCCGCATGGCTTTCTTCGGCAATGATTCCGGTTGCGCGGCGGCCCGGATAAGCGTCTGGGCATCGAGAAGCGGCCTCATTATTGTCCCCCGAACATGGCGGCTGTTTCTTCCGCTCCGACCTCTTTGATGTCGGCGCGGACGCTGCCTTGTCCCCGGAGAAAGCCCAACCGCTTGGCTTCCTTGGGCTTTCCACAGGGTATGACCTTCACCATGGGACGGCCAGACTTGGCGATGATAAAAGGTTCGCCCGAAGATGCCGTCTTGTCGACAAGTCGGGATAGATGCGTCTTGGCTTCATGGATATTGACCGTGTTCACGGCTTCCACTTCCGATTGGACTAAGTCAAGTGAGTCCGATCAAAACGAATTATGCTCCATCCAACTCGCGAAGTCAAATTGATTCAGCCGACCGGCAGGTCGGCGGGATGAGCCCGTCCTCCGACTTGGCGCCGGAGGCGGGCCCTTCCATGATGCGTCTCCGGGCGTTCATGGGCGGGGCCTTGGGACGGCTTTTGCCCGGGTCGCAAGAGGCGCGGGGATTTTACCTTTCATTATTCGGCCGCCGGCGCATAGTATAGTGGTTGGGGAAGGCATTTGTTCTTCGAGGAAGACGCCATGGCCATGATGGATGGGTTTAGAATCAAGAATTTCAAGACGCTCAAGGACGTTACCCTCGGGCGGCTCTGGAATCAACAGCGAATTGTTCCGCTTACTCCGATGACGGCGGTCATCGGCAAGAACGGCGTGGGCAAGAGCTCTCTTTTTGACGCTTTCGGTTTCTTGGCCGATTGCCTGAATATGGGGGTCGAGGAAGCCTGCGACGCCAGGAAAAGGGGAGGATTCAAAAGAATCCGATCTCAAGGTCAATCCGGGCCAATTTATTTTGAACTCTATTACAAGGAAGACCATAAATCCCGCCATATCACCTATGAGCTTTCAATCGATCTTGATGAATCGGAGCGCCCCTTTGTTTTTAGGGAAAGGCTTAGGCAGCGCCGGGAAGGCCAGAAGCATGGACGGCCTTTTTCCTTTTTAGCGTTGAACAGCGGGCAGGGCGGCGCCTGGAAAGGGAAAGACAGGGGATGGAACATCAATGAAGCCAAGGACGCCCTCTCTCCCCGGGAATTCATAAAATTGTTGTTGGATGGGGGCGATAAGGAGGAGACGAGTGAAACCGAAATAGTGGAACTTGAGGATAAAAGAAAACTTGGCATTGTCACCTTGGGTTCGCTTAAGCAGCATCCAAGGATTTCCGCCTTTCGCCGTTTTGTTGAAGGCTGGTATCTGAGTTATTTCACTCCCGACGCGGCCCGCGGCCTGCCGCTCGCCGGGGCGCAAAAACACCTCAATATTCACGGCGACAATCTTGGCAACGTGGTGCAGTTCATGGAACGGGAGCACCCCGGGCGCTTTCATGACATTCTAAGCCGAATTGCCGGCAGGATTCCCGGCATAGACAAGATTGACACGGAAAAAACAAATGACGATCGCCTGCTTCTCCGCTTCAACGACAGAGGATTCAAGGACCCTTTTTATTCCCAGCAAATGTCCGACGGCACCTTGAAGCTTTTCGCGTATCTCCTGATGCTTGAAGACCCGAATCCGCCGCCTTTCATCTGTCTCGAGGAACCGGAAAACGGGCTCTATCACAAACTTCTCGAAATATTGGCCCGGGAGTTCCGCGCCCATGCCACTAGACGCAAGGGTGGCTCGCAAATTTTCATCACCACGCATCAACCGTATTTTGTGGACGCCCTTGATCCCGACGAGGTCTGGATACTGGAAAAAGGAGCCGATGGATTTTCCGGCATCCGCCGGGCAAGCGACGATCCCCTGGTTAAAAACATGGTTGCCGAGGGACTGCCGCTGGGCGGGCTGTGGTACAGCGATTATCTGGATGCGGGGCAATCCCATGCACTTTGAATTTCTGGTTGAAGACCGGTCCGGCAAGAAGGCCCTGGATATTCTTGTCGGACGAAGTGATGAAGGTGTACGGGGCGAAATGACAGGGAACGGGACGGCTTGACATGGCAATGAATTTCAATACCGCCAACCAGACTTTTCGGCATCTGCTCGGCAACGGCCTTAGCTATCGGGTCCCTCCCTTCCAGCGCGACTATTCCTGGACCGAGGACGAGTGGGACGATCTCTGGCAGGACATTCTCGCCTTGTTCGAGCCCGACGGGGAGCCCGCCCATTACCTGGGCTACCTGGTCCTGCAATCGTCCGACAATCGGCGCTTCGACATCATCGACGGCCAGCAGCGCTTGACGACGCTCAGCGTCATGATTCTGGCCCTGCTCAAATATCTTGGCGATCTGGCGGAGGCCGGCTTCGATTCGGACAACAACAGGAAACGCCAGGAGCAATTGCGGAGCAGCTATATCGGCTACCTGGATCCGGTGACGCTCATAGCCCAAAGCAAGTTGCAATTGAACCGCCACAACAACCGGTTTTACGAAACGTACCTGGTTCCGCTCGAACCTGTTCCGACTCGCAGGCTGAATGCCTCCGAGCACCAGTTGCGCAAGGCATTCGTCTGGTTCGGCGAAAGGCTCGAGGCCCGCTATCCCCGGGAGGCGGACAGCGGCAGGAACATGGCCGGCTTCCTCGACTCCCTGGCGGACAAGCTTTTTTTCACCGTGATCACGGTGACGGACGAGTTGAATGCCTTCAAGGTGTTCGAGACCCTCAACGCCAGGGGAGTCAGGCTGTCGGCCGGGGACTTGCTGAAAAACTATCTTTTCTCGCTGGTTGGTTCCGACAATACGCACGAGATTGAACTGAAGAACCTGGAAGATCGCTGGGAACGCCTGGTTGATCTTCTGGAAAACGAGAATTTCCAGGAATTCCTCCGGACGTTCTGGAACAGCCGGCATAAATTTGTCCGCAAGGCCGATCTGTTCAAAACGATCCGGAAATCCATCACCGGCAAAGAGCGGGCCTTTGGCCTGTTGCGCGAGTTGGATACGGCGGCATCCATCTATGCGGCATTGCGGGATTCCGCCGATCCGTCATGGAACAAGGAGGAGAAACAGGCGCTGGAACAGTTGCGCATGTTTGCCATTCGACAGCATATGTCCCTGTTGATGGCCTGTTACGCCAGGTTTTACGACAGCGACAGAAAGGGGTTTACCCGCATTCTCCAGGCGGTGGCGATCATTTCCTTCCGCTACAACGCCATATGCAATCTGCATCCTCGCCAGCAGGAAAGCCTCTACAATGCCGCGGCGGTGGCTGTGTCGAACGGGGTCAAGGCGAGGGCAAACGATGTGCTTCAGGCGTTGATGACGGTGTATCCCGATGACGAACAGTTTAAGAGCGCCTTCGCCCAAAAGGAATTGGATACCTCAAACAGCCGCAACAGGAAAGTGGCGCGGTATATTCTTTTTGAACTGGAGCGACGCCTCTCGGGCCAGGATTTCGACAGAGAGAGCGCTTCCTATAGCCTGGAGCATATCCTGCCGGAAAATCCTTCCGAGGCCTGGTCATATATAGACGAATCCAGGCAGGAGCGGTCGATATGCCGCCTAGGCAACATGACCCTGCTTGAGGCCGCCCTCAACCGGGATGTCGGCAACGCCGATTATACGTCCAAACGGGCCATATACCGAAAAAGCGGCTTTCAATTGACCCGCGAGGCGGCTGAAAAATATGACGCTTGGGACGAGGCCAAGATTGAATCGCGCCAGGAATATCTGGCCAAAAGGGCGGCCGAGGCCTGGCGAATAGAGTTTGGCGGGCGCTGAGACCGCCCGCTTTTCCGGGGACAAGGCGACGGTCGCCAAACCGCCGGGCGCGACGATTTCCGGCGGCCATGGGGAGGCGCGGCTATGATAATTAGCGAAATCGGCCTGCGGAACTGGAAGAATTTCGCCGCCGCGGCGGTCTCCTGCGGGAAAAGGGTTTTTCTCATCGGCCCCAACGCCGCGGGGAAATCCAACTTCCTCGACGCGCCGCGCTTCCTCCGGGATGTCGCCCTGGACGGACTAGCCAAGGCGGTCGCCTGCCGGGGGGGGATGGAGGCGGTGCGCTGGCGGGGGACGCGCGGCCATTCCGGCGTCACCGTGACGGCGGTTTTGGACCGCGCCTGGGAGTATTCGCTTTCCTTCAAGGCCAACCGCAAACATGAGCCGGTGGTAAGCGGGGAGAGGGTGTTCTGCCTGGACGGAAAGAGGAAATCGACGCTGCTC
The DNA here is from genome assembly GCA_031270145.1 of Planctomycetota bacterium. Classification (GTDB taxonomy): domain Bacteria; phylum Planctomycetota; class SZUA-567; order SZUA-567; family SZUA-567; genus JAJBSZ01. The sequence goes on along the minus strand of JAISYD010000163.1, from coordinate 1,638 downwards.
GACCGGCCCGACGCCGGGGACGAAAAAGACCCGCCGCGGCTGGCCCAAACCGCCCTCCAACAGGTCGGCATGAATGGGCGGTTCCGGCCGATCGCCGATTTTTTCGCCTCCATCCAATACCGCCGCCTGCTTCCCGGACTGCCGCTGGCTGCCCGGAGTTTGTCGCCCTCGGCCGACGGCGGCGATCCCTTCGGCCTGGATCTGGCGCCGCGCATCTGGAGCGTTCCCGCCAAGTCGCGGGACGCCAGGTTGCGGAAAATCAACGCCCTGCTCGCCGCCGCCGTGCCGGATTTCAAAAGCCTCTCGCTCGAGCCGGATCCCGGCGCCGGCTTTCCGCGCTTGCGGATCAGCTGCGGGCATTGGCGATCGCGGCGGGCCTGCCGGGACGAATCGTCCCTTTCCGACGGCACCCTGCGGCTGATCGCCCTGCTCTGGTCCCTCCTCGACGCCGACGGCCCCCTGCTGCTGGAGGAGCCGGAACTGTCCCTGCACGGGGAAATCGTCCGGCGCCTGCCGCAACTGTTCGCGCTTCTGGACAAAACCGGGAAAAAGGCGGGGCGGCAGCTTTTCGTCGCCACCCATGCCGAGGCCCTGTTGGACGACGCGGACATCGGCGCCGATGAAATCCTGCGTTTCGAGCCGGGCGGCGGAGGGACGGCGATAAAAACGGCCGACCCCGGGGACGAGCGCCTGATGCGCGACGGCTTGTCCGCCGCCGACGTCCTGCTGCCCAAAACCAGGCCGCCGCGGTTGCAAGGCGCCGGCTGGCCCGTGCCATGATTATGCACCTGCTGCTGGAGGGATATTTGGAGGAGTCGGTCGCCCGCCGCTTGCTTGCCGCCTCCGGGCACCGTCCCGGGATCGTCTATGGCCGGAAGGGCTGCGGCTACATCAGGACAAAGGCGGCAAGGTTCCGCAGCCTGGCCGCCGGGAAATCCGGCGTCCTGGTGTTGACGGATTTCCGGGACGCCGAGGCGCCCTGCGTCAGGGCTGCCCTGGACAAGTATCTTGGGGATCTGGCGCTCAACCCTCCCCGCTCCTTCCTCTGCCGCTTCGCGGTCGCCGAGATGGAAAGCTGGCTTTTGGCGGATCGGCCGGGTTTGGCGGGGTTTCTCGGGGTGGCGGCGGCAAGAATGCCGGAACAGCCCGATCTGGAGCCCTTTCCCAAGAAGACTCTGGTCAATGTCGCCCGCGCCTCCAGGAAGGCGAACATCCGGAGCGCCATTGTGCCGCCCTCCGGCCGCAAGGCGGTGACGGCGCCGGGCTACACCAGGGCGTTGAGCGGGTTTGTCGATCAGGCTTGGAACATTGACCGGGCGGTCCGGCGTTCGCCCAGCCTGGAACGCTGTCTCCGGCGCCTCGGGGAACTGCGTTGAGGATGGCGCGGCGCGGGCGCCGCCGCGCCAAGGCGGGAAACAAGGCAGGGAGGCGTTCCTCGGCTTTTTCGCCTCTTTTGGAAAGGCGGGGGCTTTGGGGAAAGCCATTGACAAATTTCCGGCATTTGCTTCAAATTGTTTGCTGAGCCTGCGGCTTTGACGGCGGGGAAAGACCGGCAAAGGAGGATGTTGCAAGTGCGGAAATCATTTTTTATCGGCTTCGCGCCGCTACTTTTGATCGCCGTTTCGGCACTGGCGCGGG
>JAISYD010000112.1 GCA_031270145.1 Planctomycetota bacterium | reverse complement strand
CCGTCGAAGGCGGCGTTCTGCACCTGGCGCATTTCCTGAACGGCAAAGCCGTCGGCCTGTTTGGCCCGACGCTGCCGGAGAGATTCGGCTACGACGAGAACATCAACCTTAGAAGCAAGAGCGTTTCCTGCCCGGTCGGTTGCGAGTGGCTGACCGATTCCTGGATGCGGGGCTGCCTTTTGGCGGATCGCCCCAAATGCATGGAGGATCTCCGCCCCGAATTCGTGTTTGGGCATGTCTCCGAGTTTATCGACGCCCAAAAGCCTCTCCGCCTCGCGATTGAGCGGATCATGGCGGCGGGGCGGGCTGGCTGGGCGGACGCGGCCGGGGGATGGCTGGAGGAACTGACCAATCCGGCTAGCCGGGTGGCGCACATCGGCCGCACCGGCGACGAACTGGTTTTGCCGTTCGGCGGGCGGGTTGGCCGCATCACGGTGTATGATCGGGATCTATCGCTGCCGGACGGCTCCGGCCAGCCGATCAATTGCCTGTATGCCAAGGAGGCCGCCGAGAAAGGCGCGATCGCCGAATACGGCGATGTTTACAATATCCCGGCGCGGCCGGATAGTTGCGATTTGGTTAGTTGCTTCGGCCTTGTCGGGCTGTCGCGCCCCGATTTGGCGCTTCGGGAAATGTTTAGGATTGTCCGGCCGGGGGGGAAGGTCCTGGTTTATATGGAAAACGCCGCCGGCTGGCCGGCCGAATCCCGGGGCCGCCTGGCAAGGATGCTTGGACTTGAGGCGCTGCCTTCCGGCGGCGCTCTTGCCGTCGTTGGAAGGGAGCGATAGGTGGGCGCGGGGACGGCGGGGCGAATGGCTGTAACGCTGACGTTCGTCATTTCGGCCTCTCCCGTATGTGCGGCCGCGTTCATGTTTGCGACGCTTTGGCGTTGATTTTCCAACTGTCCGGGGTAAAATCAAGTCGTGCGACCTCTGATATGGGGGAGTGGCCAATGGATTGCGGGCGGGCGATGCGCAACCACATATTTCCATTTGGAGCGGTGGAGAGAGGCGCGAGGGTCGTCATTTTATCGGACGTCATTGTGGATTCCGGCGCCTTGCTGAAGCGTGTTTAGCGGCCGGCGGCGCCGTTTGCCAAACATGCAAGGCCAAAGCCATTGGAGCGCATCATGCATCTTTTTCCTTTTGAAATGGTGGAGAAAAACTCCAACATCGTCATTTATGGCGCGGGGAGAGTCGGACGGGATTATGTGAACCAGGCGATCAAGTCCGGCCATTGCCGGGTGGTTTGCGCGCTTGACTTGGCTCACGGCGGGAAAGGCGATTTTCCCGTTCCGGTACGCCATCCGGACATGATAAGGGAAATCGACGACTATTCAACGGTTGTGATCGCCTTGCGGTCAAGGCCCGCCTTGGAGGAGGCGAAGGCGTATTTGTCGAGCCTGGGGGTGCCATGGCATAAAATAGCGGTTCCAGAGATTAGGTACGTGAAAAGTGTTTACCTGGGCAGGGGATGCATATTGCTCAAGCGCTTGCGGCCCTATGACGTCAATGGCGCGCCGTTCAGGCGTTTGGGCGGGCCAAACGACGGCGGTTACGTGATGCTTGACGATTTGAGCGATCGCGACATCGCTTACAGCTTCGGGGTAAGCTCCGATTCCTCGTGGGAAACCGCCGTCTCGGAAAAGGGGATCCGGGTGTTCATGTACGATCACACCATTGATCAAATCCCGGCCGAAAATCCCTTGCATAAATGGGAAAAAATCGGCATTTCGGCTGTGGACGCCCCAAACGCCCCCTTGAAAACGCTTAAATCCCTGCTCGCCGGCAACGGGCACGGGGACAATCTCGGTCTCATCCTGAAAATGGACGTGGAAAACGACGAATGGGCGGTGTTTGCAGGCATGGACGACGCGATTCTGCGCCAATTTCGGCAGATCGTCGTTGAATTGCACGCTTTAAAATTCCACTGCGATTACGCCTTTCAGCCGACAATCGCCGTCCTGGACAAGCTTCTCGGGCATCATCTTCCGGTTCATGTCCACGCCAACAACTACGGCTCCTACGGGATTGTCGACGGGATGCCGTTGCCGGATACGCTTGAGGTCACTTACGCGCGGAAAGCCGACTATGAGTTTGCGGCCAACGCCAGGGTTTTCCCCACCCCGCTGGACATGCCGAACAATCCCAGCGAGTATGATTACGCCTTGCCGTTTTTCAGTCGGGAAACGCTTTAAGGTTTTTAGTCAACGCGGAGAAGATCGCCATGGATCGCGCCGACGCCGGGAATGCCGATATCGAATCAATCCTGCCCCTGGCCAGGGAACACGGGGTGGTTGTCAGGTGTTTCACCCGGGCCGGACGCGGACTTTGCGACGGATTGCTGGAAAAGGGCGTCCCGCCCCGGGCAATCATGGACAGATCCGCCACTTTGCTGGATTGCGCCTATAAGGGCGTGCCAATCATCCCGCCGAGGAACATCGCGGATTATCCGGGCTGCGTTTTTTATGTGTCGAACGTGGAATTCGCCTCCGTCAGGGCGGAATTGCTTGATCAGGGCGTTCCCGCCGACAAGATTTTCCTCGCGCGCGGGTTGTCGGATAGGGCGGGAGCGGCGGCCGCCAGGGGCCCCGACTTGCCGATGCGCGCTGAATACAATCCCGACGCCTTCATTTATGGCTGCGGTTATCCGGAATACGATGAGTTGCTGCCCAAGTGGAAGGACGGCATGAGGAGCAACTCCGGGGATCTGACCAGGTTTTTCGCCTTGCTGTTGAACCTTGCCGCCATCGGCGCCAGGCGCGTGGAGGGCGATTTCGCCGAATTGGGCGTTTACAAGGGGAATTCAGCCGCGATTTTGGCGCATTACGCGGCGGCGCAGGGCCGGCGGCTATATCTTTTCGATACGTTCGCGGGTTTTCCGGATGCGGACCGGGTTGGCGTCGACGCCGGCTATCCGCATTTCTTCGCCGACGCCAGCCTTGAAGCCGTCAAGCGGTTGGTGGGCCACGGAGACGTCTGCCGCTATGTGGTGGGGCGGTTCCCGGAATCCCTGCCTCCGGAAATGACGGGGAACAGATTCGCCTTCGTCAGTCTGGACTGCGATTTATACCGCCCCATGAAGGCGGGGCTCGCCTATTTCATTCCGCG
>JAISYD010000075.1 GCA_031270145.1 Planctomycetota bacterium | reverse complement strand
ACCCCTATCAATGGCTGGATCAATGCAGACAGCGGGTAATCGACTTCCAGACCGAGTTGGTGGCCGCCAAAGGCGTCGGCCCCGCTTCCGGCGGCGATGGCGAGGCGGCCAAGCTCAAGTTGGCTGCCAGGCCTTTTTCCTCGGATTATGACGATGCGCTTTCACTATGCCAGAGACGCTTCTGAAAATGCGGGCGTATGAAGTCCGCGCGAAGCGCAACCTATCAGGGGTGAGTGCTGAAAGCGGCTCCGCCGCGTCAGCACAAATGCCTGCCCGCTTTACCGCCACTCGCCTATGCCGCAGACAGACACCCAAATCGACAGCAAGCAGGCGTTACATCTTAAATACACACTATTAGCGTGGTTATTCCACGATGCAAATGCCAAAACCCGGCTCATTTCACCCACAAATTCGTCGGAAGAACCTTCCTTTTGATGCTTTATGTGATTCGATTCGTCGGTAAATCAACTCCATCGTTAATCGTTCGCACATACTGTTCATAGCTGAAAAGCCTGTTCCGTTTCTTGTATGTCAACTCATGCACAATCCCCAACCGTTCCAGATGCCCAAGCGACTTATTAACCGTTGCCGGTGTCAAACCAGTCGCCTCCACCAACCATCCTGGCGTTGCAATTGGGTGACTGAGAAGGGCATTGTGAATACTCGAGATGGATACAGCGGCGCGGCCTAGTTTCGCGATTCGGACCTGATCATCGCTGGCCAAGGCATGAAGCTGGCTGGCGGTAACCGTCGCCTGTTCGGCGGTGACGTTCACCGCTTCGGCAAAAAACTCTAGCCATGCCTCCCAATTGCCCGACTCCCGCACTTGGTTCAAGAGTTCGTAATACTGCCGCCGGTGCGTCTTGAAATACAGACTCAGATACAACAAAGGCTGCGCCAGCACCTTTTGTTCGCAAAGAAGCAAGGTAATGAGGAGCCGTCCCAAGCGGCCGTTGCCATCAAGGAACGGGTGAATCGTCTCGAACTGCACATGCGCCAGCGCCGCCTTGAGGAGAGGCGGGGTCGGTTCCGGCTTGTCGTGCAGGAACAATTCCAGCTTGGCCATGCAATCCAAAACTTCTTCGGGGGGCGGTGGCACGAACATGGCGTTTCCGGGGCGTGTCCCACCGATCCAATTCTGGCTCCGCCGAAATTCGCCCGGTGTCTTGCCGCTTCCCCGGCCTTTTCCCAATAAAACGGCATGAACCTTTCTGAGCAGCCGCAACGACAACGGCAGCCCATCCGCCAGCAGTTTCACCCCTTCGGTTAGCGCCGCCACATAGTTCGATACCTCTTGAACATCGTCTAGCGGAACACCCGGCTCCTGCTCCATCTCAAACAACAACAAATCGGACAGGGACGATTGCGTCCCCTCGATCATGGAGGACAGGACGGCTTCCTTACGGACGTACATGTACAAAAATAGGGACATATCGGGAAGGAGTGTTGAAACGCTATCAAGCCGCCCCAACGCCAGCAATGCCGCGTCGAATTTACCTCGAAGCTTTGACGTCCACTCGACAGGTGGATTGGGCGGCAGTGGGTTGGGGACAAAGGCTTTGACCTTCTCTCCCAATGTGGAAGTCGTCTTGTAGCGACCCTGAAGGCTGCGTTTCATCGAACCTCCGAACCTAAAATAAGTAGAGCGATTATTTTACCTTCATGTGTTATTGTAAAATAGTATAATGATGGCCTTAAATAATGCAAGCTCTATCCGGACCTGCCAGACAGTTCCATATACCAGGTATGAAAACGCTCCGGCTCGTTCTGGAGCCATGTCCTTCCAACTCCGGGGTTGTTCGGCGTCCAGATACCGCTTGACGTTCCGGAAAGTGTCCTCTATCGCCCAGCGGTCGGAGAAGTCGCTTACCGACAAGGCGGGGGAGTCGGTCACGTCGGTAGAGAAGAAGAAATCGTCCGCTTCCCTCCCCGCCGCATCGCGGGAGATGATAAGGAGGACGGGGTTCTTCGACACCGATGCCCACAGCACTTGTCGGGCATACAGCAAGCGTTTACGAATTATCGGACGAGCGGCGTGAGGAACCGAAGGGAGTTTTGACGGTCGACTCCGGAAAAGCGGAGTCTCATCTTGCGGGCAAGGTTCGCCAGGTGGTGGAGGACGTTCTTAACGTGAAGCTCTGGGCGAGTTCTTTCCCGAAGCTCAATGGCAGCGCCGCGTGGCGCATTTCTACCGCGACGTGATGACGGCGGTTCCGCACGACAAGGTGAAGGAGGCGATGTCTGCCGTGAAGGCGATCCACGCGTCGGAAGACCGTGGGGCTGCGCAAGAGAAGGCTGATCGAGTTCTTCCTGGCGCCCCTGCTAAGGACAAAGCAGGAGAGCCTCAGGGAAAGGTAGGGGGGGGAACGGGAATTCCGTTTTCGCCAGCCAGCGCCGCGGCGAGCCTAGATCGCCCGGGCCATTTCCCGGCGGGAGGCGGCGTCCAGGCCCGACAGCGGATTTATCTCGTAGCAGTTGTCGTAAACGTCCTTCAGCACGATGGCGTCGGGCGCGGGCCGGAAGCTGTTGCTTTCCGGCGAGGCCAGAAGGAATTTCCGCCAGCCCTGATCGGTCAGGACGTCCCAGTAATAATTGCCGAAGCGGGAATGCACCCGGCGGATGCGGACGATGCGCGGCAAAATCAGGCCCAGCGCCAATTCCTCGAGAAGCAGGCGGCGCGACTCCTCCGGGAGGCGGTCAAGGCTTGGCAGCCAGGCGGCCTCGCGCTTTTTCCCGGCCAGCATCAGGGACACCGCCCCGCCGCGCCCCGAAAGCGGCCGGGCCCAGCGAGCCCTGACCGCCACCGGCGCCTCATTTTCGCCGGCCTGGTACATGAGCTTGCCGTTTTCGCGCCACAGGCGCTCCGCCGCCATGTCAGTCGTCCCCGTAGCGCGGCGCATAGTCCAGCACGTGGTAATTCCTCAGGCCGCCCCGCAGGACGGTGAAGACGACCTTTTTTTCGCGCCGGCCGTCGGCCAGGACGTCCTCGTAGACGCGGCGGCAGCTTTCGATCCCGTCCAGCGGCAGGCCGTCGATTTCAAGGATGATGTCGCCGCCCCGGAGGCCGGCCGCGGCCGCGTTGCCCGGATGCTTGACCGCCTGGATGAAGACTCCGCCGGGCCGGAAAAAATGCAGCAGGGGGTTGGCGAACTCGTTCACCGATTTGATCGTCAGGTTCCAGCGTCGGCAGTCGAAATCGCCGCCGTCGGTGGCCCCCTTCTCCCGCGGCGTCAGCTCGGCGGTGAAAACTTCGGCCGCCCCGCCCCTGGCGTTGGCCTCCAGGGTCAGGCGGATCGGGACGCCGATCGCGAACTCGGAAAGCCGCTGGTTCAGCGCCGGGATGTCCTCGTGGTTCAGGCCGGACACCGCCTCGCCGTCCACGGCGAGCAGAAGCTGCCCCGCGCTTATCCCCGCCAATTCGGCCGGCGAGCCCGGATCGACTCCGGCCACCAGGGCGCCCCGGTCGCCCTCGTAGAAAATGTTCTTCTCGAAATCCCGGAGCGGCTGGAGGCGCAAGCCCGTCCAGGCCCGGATCACCCGGCCGTCCCGGCGCAGGCGTCCGCTCACGAAGCGCACCGTGTCGGCCGGGATGGCAAAGGCGAGGTTGCCGCCCAAGAGCGAGGCCAGGGAGTTTATGCCCACCACCCGGCCGGAGGTGTCGACCAGGGGGCCGCCGGAATTGCCGGGATTGATCGATGCGTCGGTTTGGATCCACAGGTTGTAGTTGCTGCGTCCGGGCAGGAAACGGTTCACGCAGGAGACGATGCCCATGGACAAGGAGCGGGACAGCCCCCAGGGGGCGCCCATGGCCATGACGAACTGCCCCTCCTCAATGTTCCGGCTGTCGCCCAGCCGGGCGGCGGGGAAGGTCTCCCCGTCCTGGCGCTCCAGGCGGATCAAGGCCAGGTCGGTGTCCTTGTCGGAGCCGATCAGGACGGCGCGGCGGGCGCGGCCGTCCGACACCAGGCAGCGGATTTCCACCGCCCGATCCACCACATGCCAGTTGGTCACCGCCTCGCCGTCGGGGGAGACGATCACCCCGGAGCCGGCGACCTGGGATTTTTCCAGCTTGCCGGCGTCAAAGCGCTCGGCCACCGGCATCAGGAAAACCACGGCCGGGAACACGTCCCGCCGGGCCGCCGCCAGGATCTGCCGCAAATCGGCCGGCGCCCCCGCCGCCTCCGCCCCCGGGGCGGCGGCGAGCGACAGGGCGGCAAGGGTCAAAACAATTATTCGCATTGGGACTCCAGGGCTGGGGAAGCTCAATTCACCGGGCAGCGCAACGGCTGGCCCCTGAAGAAGCGCAGCGTCTCCTCGGCCATTTTGGCGGCCAGATCGTCCACCGAGGTCAGCGAATAATAGGCCATGTGGGGCGTGCAGATGAAATTGTCCAGGCGGAGCAGCGGCGAGTCGGAGGGGATCGGCTCCCGGAGGGCGACGTCCGCCGCCGCCCCGGCGATGACGCCGTCCGCCAGGGCTTGGGCCAGCGCCGGCTCGTTGACGATGCCGCCCCGGGCGACATTCACGATGAAGGCGGTTTTTTTCATTTTCGCCAGCTCGGCGGCGCCGATGAGGTCGAGGTTGCCGTCCTGGGGGCAGTGGATGGAGATGAAATCGGACTGGCGGAGGATTTCATCCAGGCCGACCATAGTGACGAAGTCGGGGGCGCCGCCCCTGGTCCGGACGATTTCGTCGAAGGCGATGACCCGCATCCCGAAGGATCTGGCCCGGGCGGCGAAGGCGGAGCCGATGCGCCCC
>JAISYD010000013.1 GCA_031270145.1 Planctomycetota bacterium | reverse complement strand
CGGCGTGTTGAGTATGCCGCAATGTCGCTAAATCGCCGCATCCATTTGAATTTCCCAATGTTGCATTTCTTCACGCCTCTTGTTTTCCCATATTGATTTTTTATGTTTAACTTACTATGTGGGCGGAAGTTGCCACAAAAACAACGACATATGATACTGATTTTGGTTGAATGAATCCCCCCGGCCTTCCGGCTTTTGCCTTGACAAGGGGGGCGTGAAAGCGGAAAATGCCTGTTCGATATTCAATCTTGCCGCCGGCCGGCGGCAAGATGTTTTTGCGTCGGCGCCGGGTGGCGCGAGGAGGCTGGCCTAGTGGCGATTTACGATTCCCTGCATGAGATTCAGCTCGACGATCTGGCCGAGGCGGCCGGCGGCAAGGCCAGGCTCACCTACCTGGTGGCGCAGCGGCTCAGGGCCATCAATAACGGGGCCCAGTTGCTGGTCGAGCGCCGGCCCGGCGAGGCCCTGCTGGCGGCGGTTTGCCGCGAGGTGCTGGAGAAGAAGATCTGGCTGGAAATCCCCGAGACCGACGAGCTGCCGAGCGAGGAGGAGGAATTCGACCTGCTCGCCCTCTCGACCGAGGAGGCCGGAGGAATCGACATCTAGGCGACAAGGACGCCTCCATGCTGGGTACCCCATCCGGCCCGGCCGCCTCCGGCCGCAAAATATTGATCACCGGCGGCCCGACCATCGAGGACCTGGATCCGGTCAGGTTTCTCGGCAACCGCTCCACCGGCCGCATGGGCCTGGCCCTGGCCGGGGCGGCCCTCCGGGCCGGTTGCCGGGCGCGGCTGATTCTCGGGCCCGCCCCGCTGGAGCCGCCGCCCGGGATCGAGACCGTCCGGGTGCGCTCGGCCGCCGACATGCTGGCGGCGGTGTTGGGCCATTTCGCCTGGGCCGACGCCCTGATCATGGCCGCCGCGGTGGCGGACTACACGCCAAGCGATCCCAGCCGGGAAAAATTGAAAAAGGGTCCGGGCGATCTGCTCCTCCGCCTGAAAAGGACCGAGGACATTCTTTCCCGGGTCGGCGCGCTGCCGGAGCGCCGCGGCAAATGCCTGGTCGGCTTTTCCCTCGATGTCGGCGTCAACCTTGACGAGGGGCGGCGCAAGCTGCGGGAAAAGGGCCTCGATCTGGTGGTGGTCAATTCGGTCGCCTCCTTCGCCGCCGGCCAGACCAGCGCCTGGCTGGTCTCCGCCGCCGGCGAATGCGATTGCGGCGGCTTGTCGAAGGACGACTTGGCGGCTTCCGTCGTCGCCCGCGTCCTGGATTTCCTTTCCCGCCCCGTTCCGCGAAGGACGCCGCCTTGCCAAGCCTGACGCCGGAGAGGGATGGAGCCGAAGCGCCCGGAGGCCGAAGCGATGCCGGGGCGACCTGGCTGGTAAGCCTGCTCACCCTGGCCAGCCGCCTGCTCGGCTTCGTACGGCTGGTGATCCTGGTCCAGTTGTTCGGCCAGTTCCGCTGGGCCTCGGACGCCCTCATCTTCGCCTTCCGCATCCCCAACCTGTTCCGCAACCTGCTGGGCGAGGGGGCGCTGTCGGCCTCCTTCATCCCGGTCTTCGTACGGACGCGCCTGCGCCAGGGCGACGCCTCGGCGGCCCGGCTGGGAAGCGAGACGCTGACCGCCCTGGGCTGCCTGGGCGGCCTCCTGGCGACGGGCGGCGCCGGCATCGCCCTGGCGGCCCGGGGGCTGGCCGGAGGCGATGCCCAAAGCGATCTCGCCTTGCGCCTCACCGCCCTGTTTTTCCCCTTCATGCCCCTGGTGTGCCTGGCGGCCCTGCTGGGCGGGATGCTGCAAAGCCTCCGCCGCTTCGCCCTGCCGGCCGCCGTTTCCATCATCCTCAACCTCGGCTTCCTGGCCGGCTTCGCCCATGTCTACTGGATCCAATGCGGCGGCGATCTGAACCGGCTCGACGCCGTCTCCTCGACCCAGGCCATCGCCGTCTTCGTGCTGGCGGCCGGCGCCGTCGAGGTTTTGCTCCAATGGCCGGCGCTGGCGGCGGCGGGCATCCGCCTCGGGCCGGTCCTGTCCTTCGGCCACGCCGGCCTGAAAAGCGTGGCCGGCGCTTTCCTTCCCGCCGCCCTGGGGCTCGGCCTGGTGCAGGTGAACGCCTTTTGCGACAGCCTGATCGCCGGCTGGCTCTCCCTTTCCGATCCCGGCGCCGTCACCTACCTGGAGATTGGCTTCCGCTTCATGCACCTGCCGCTCGGGGTGTTCGGCGCCGCCATCGCCGCCGTGTCCTTCCCCGCCCTGGCCGCCTCGGCCGCCCTGGGCGAGAGGGAGGAGTTCCTGGGGCGGCTGGTCCGGGCCCTGCGCATGTCGCTGTTCCTCATCCTGCCGGCCAGCGTCTTCCTCGTCGCCATGGCCGATCCCATAATCCGCCTGGCCTGCCAGCGTCCGGACCTCGCCTTCGGCCACGCCGCCGTCTACCGGGCCTCGCTGGTCCTCATCCTCTATTCCGGCGGGCTGGCCTTTTATTCTTGCCGGCAAATCCTGGTGCGCGCCTATTACGCCGCCGGCGATTATTCCTACCCGGTCAAGGTCTCGGCCGCCATGGTCGGCCTTAACCTGGCTCTCAACCTCGCCCTGATCCATTGCCCCGACCTGTACCGCCTGTGGAACCAGTCGTATTTCCGCCATTGGAACCTGAGCCCCGCCGACTTCCCCGGCGGGATCCGCCTGGGCGAGGCCGGCCTGGCCCTCTCCACCCTGCTGACCGCCGCGGTCGACGCCGCCGTCCTGGCCCTGGGCCTGCGCAAGCGCCTGCTGGGCGGCCTGTCCGGGCGCTTCCTGTCCGGCGAGTTTTCCCGCCTCCTCCACACCGCCCTGCGCCTGACCGTCGCCTCCGCCGCCCTGGGGGTGATGGCCTGGCTTTACCGCAACAGCATCCCCTACGATCCCCGCCTCCCCCTCCTGCTGGAAAGGGCGGCGGTCCCGGGCCTCCTGGCGGCCGGAACGTTCTACATCATCGGCGTGGTCCTGCCCCTCCCGGAGATGGCGGAATTCATCCCCATCCTCCGGCGACGGAAGAAATAGCGGCCCCCTGATTTTCCCGGATCCGCCCGTCGACGCTTGGCGCGACCATCCGCCGCGGGTCGCAATAGTCGTCGCGAAGGCGTTTCATGCTCTTCCCTCCTTGATCTCCCGGGCCCATTGTAGTAGGATGCGCGCAACCTGTCGGTTGGATTTGCGACGAAGGGCGGAAAAATGGAAAATTTCTTTCCCGCGCTGGCAACCTCGCCCTTGTTCGCCGGAATCGCCGCCGCGGATTTCGCCGCCCTGCTGGCTTGCCTGGGCGCCTCGGTCAAGACCTACAAAAAGGGCGAGATCATTTATTTTGAGGGCGACGCGGCGGCCGGAATCGGCCTGGTGGTCAAAGGCAGGCTGCACCTCGTGAAGGGGGACATTCGGGGCAACAATTCCCTGGTCGCGGAAGTCACCCCTCCCGAAACGTTCGCGGAGGCCGTGGTATGCGGCGGGATCGGCCGCGTACCGGTCGGCGTCGTCGCCAGGGAGGACAGCGGGATAATGTTCCTCGACTACGGGAAAATCGCGGCCGGCTGCCCCTCCGCCTGCGCCTTCCACTCGAGGCTGATCCGTAACATTATAGGCGTCCTGGCCCGGAAGAATATCCTGCTGCTGGAGAGGGTGGAGCATGTGGCGAAACGAACCACCGGGGAAAAGCTGCTGTCCTACCTCGCGGAGCGGGCGAAGCGTACAGGCGGCGGGCCGTTCGAGATTCCCTTCAACCGGCAGGAGCTCGCCGACTACCTCTTTGTGGAGCGCAGCGCCTTGTCCGCCGAGATGGGCAGGCTGAAATCCAGGGGAATCATCAAGTACAGGAAGAACCGCTTTGAGCTTATCGGAGAGGCTGAGCCATAAGCGGGCCGGCGGAGGCGCCGGCCGGACCAGCCGCCGTTTTCCCCTGGCCGGGGAAAGCGCCCCGAACTTTCCCTTGATTTTTGCCGGACATTCCGTATTTGTTGATATGGCCGGAAGTTCAGGCAAATCGGAGCGGCATGGAAATATGGCCCGCACAGGAGAGCATGGTGACGGAAGTCGAAGCCGGCAAACCCGACGCCGGACGCAAGGCGATCTTGGACGAGTTCGCCGCCCTCAGGGTAAGCCCGGGGGCGCTGGAGGAATCGCTGGGGATAAGCCTGGCCGGCGCCGCGGCGGAGGATTTCGCCCTGATGCGAAGCGTCCTCCTCCATATGCGCCGGGACAAGCTGACGCTGGGGAAGGCCATCGCCGCCGCCCGCCGCCCGCCGGCCGCCAAGGCTCCGGCCAAGGCTTCCGCCGCCGCCAAGGCGGCCGGAACCCGGCCGGAAAGGCCGGCCGCGAAAAAGGAGCCGCCGCGCCGCCTTTCCGGCAAGGACAACCTGCTCATCGTCGAAAGCCCGCACAAGGCCAAGACGATAAAAAAATTCCTGGGCGCCGACTACACGGTCAAGGCCTCCATGGGCCATGTCAGGGACATGCCGGTCAAGGTGAGCGGCTCCGACATCGGCATCGATTTCCAAAACCGCTACCAGCCGGCCTATGTCCCCATCGCCTCGCGGGAAAAGGTCATCAAGGAATTGCGGGCCGCCGTCGGCAAGGCCGGCCACGTCTATCTGGCGCCCGACCCGGATCGCGAGGGCGAGGCCATCGCCTGGCATCTCAAGGAGCTGCTGAACCTCCCGGACGACCAGGTCAGCCGGGTCACCTTCAACGCCATCACCAGGTCGGCGGTGCGCGAGGGCATGGCGCGCCCCTCCGCCCTCAATATGGATCTGGTCAACGCCCAGCAGGGCCGCCGGGTGCTGGATCGCATCGTCGGCTACCGCCTTTCGCCCTTCCTCTGGAAAAAGGTCAGCAAGGGCCTGTCGGCCGGCCGGGTGCAATCGGTGGCGGTACGGCTGGTGGCGGAGCGGGAACAGGAAATCCAGGCTTTCGCGCCGGTTGAATTCTGGCGCGTCCGCGCCGTCCTGTCGCCGGACAAGTCGCCGGCGGAGGAGTTCCAGGCCGAGCTGGTCGGCTGGCGGGGCGGGGAATTCGTCGTCCCCGGCGGCGGCAAGCAGGCGCCGCGCGCCCCCACCGCTCCGAACGAGGCTGCGGCCGCCGCCATCGTCGCCGCCCTGCGGGACGTCCCCTGGCGGGTGGCCGAGTTGGGCGAGCGCGACGTCAAGAGCCGGCCCGCGCCGCCCTTCATCACCTCCACCCTGCAGCAGGCGGCGGCCAACCTGCTCTACATGGGGGCGCAGCGCACCATGCGCGTGGCGCAACGGCTTTACGAGGGGGTGGATCTGGAGGGGGGGGAATCGACCGGCCTCATCACCTATATGCGGACCGATTCCACCCGCGTCGCCCCCGAGGCCATCGCCGAGGCGAGGGACTTCATCGGCCGGAATTTCGCCCCGCCCTACCTGCCGGACAAGCCTAATTTCTACGCCGGCCGCAAAGGCGCCCAGGACGCGCACGAAGCCGTCCGGCCCACCGCGGTCGGCCAGACCCCGGATCGGGTGAAGCCCTTCCTCGCTCCGGAGCAGCACCGGCTCTACGAGCTGATCTGGCGCCGTTTCGTGGCCTCCCAGCTCGCCCCCGCCGAATACCGGGTGACCACGGCGAAAATCGAGGCCGGCGACGGCTTGTTCGAGGCGAGGGGGAGACGCGTGCTTTTCGACGGCCATACGCTGGTCTCCCCCTCCTTCGCCAGGAAAAGGAAAGCCGCGAACGACGGGGCGGGCGGCGAAAACGCCGACGCGCCCAAGGACGACGGCGACGGCGGCGATCCGCGGGAGGACGAGCAGGTTTTGCCGGCCCTGGCCAAGGGCGACGGGCTCAAGGCGCGGGAAATCGTCCCCAGCCGGCATCATACCCAGCCGCCGCCCCGCTTCGGCGAGGCGAGCCTGGTGCGGGAGCTGGAAAAGGAGGGCATCGGCCGGCCTTCCACCTACGCCCCCATTGTCCAGACCATCCAGGAGCGCGGCTACGTCAGGCAGGAAAACCGCCGCTTTTTCGCCACCCGGCTGGGGCTGGCGGTGACCGGCATCCTGAAGGACAACTTCCCTGACATCATGGATGTCGAGTTCACCGCCCAGATGGAAAAGGATCTGGACGGGGTGGAGGAGGGGAAGGTGGACTGGTCGAACCTGGTGGACCGTTTCTACCGGCCCTTCGAGAAAAGGCTGAACGAGGCGATGGCCTCGTCCCAGCCGCTCAAGGGCGCCCCCGCCCCCAATGGGGAGCCCTGCCCCGAGTGCGGGGCCGGCATGACCATCCGCTATTCCCAGCGCGGCGCCTTCCTCGGCTGCTCCAAATATCCGGAATGCTCCGGCAGCCGCGAGTTGCCGGACGAGGGGGGCGGCGGACCGGACGCCGCCGAACTGGCCGGCGTGGCTTGTCCGGTTTGCGGCGGCCGGATGCTGGCCAAGCGCTCGCGTTTCGGCGTGTTCCTGGCCTGCGCCGCCTATCCGGCCTGCAAGGGCACCCGCCCCGTCGCCAAGGACGGCAAGGTGGTGCGTTTGCCGGAGATCAAGCGCGACTGCGAGAAATGCGGCAGGCCCATGCAGGTGAAGTCGGGGCGGCGGGGGCCGTTCCTCGCCTGCACCGGCTATCCCGAGTGCCGCAACACCAAGCACCTGGACAAAAACGGCCAGGTGGTGGATTTGCCGGAGGTGGCGGGCGGGGTGTGCGAAAAGTGCGGTTCCCCGATGGTGGTCAGGATGAGCCGCCGGGGCCCCTTCCTTTCCTGTTCCGCCTATCCGAAATGCAGGAACGCCAAGCCGCTCCCCAAGGCGGCGGCCGGATAAGCGGCGAAAGGATTCGCCCCGGCGGGGGAAAGTAAGGGCGGGTCCGCTAGGTTTCGCCGGTCAATCGCGGCCATGGGAGAACATTTCATGCGGCAGCGTTCGCAATGGCCTTTGTCGCCGATTGGCCTTGCCGTCATCCTGCTCCTCGCCGGCTGCGCCAATCTGTCCGGGGACGCCGGCGGCGTCCTGGAGACGGCGCAATATTCCTCCGAACATTACCTGGTTCGGCTGGTCGGCCCTTCCCTCGGGGCCGGCGGCGACGAACTGGCCCGCCGCGCCGCCATCCTCATGGAACGGATGTTCAACGTCTATGCCGGGCTGGACGAACTGCCGCTGCCGCCCGGCGATCCCATGCCCTTCTGGCTCCACCTGGATCGCCGCGACTACGACCGCCAGGCCGCCCTCTACGAATTCCCGGCCATGGCCACCAACGGCTTCTGCACCACTTCGGGCGAGGTGCACGTCTATTACCGCACGCTGGACGGCCATCCGCCCGAGGCCACCGCCATGCACGAGGGCTTTCACCAGTATTGCCACCGGGGGCTCCATTATCCCGCCCCGCCGGAGGTGTTCCAGCGGGTTTCCGGCTACCGGCTGGCCAAAATCCCCACCGTGCCGCTTTGGCTGGCCGAGGGCATGGCCATGAACGTGGAAAGCGGCCGGATCGAGCGGGATCACAACGGCTTGATCATCGGCATCGACGACGTCGGCTCTATCAACCGGGAGCGCCTGGATCATCTCGCCAAGCTTATCAACGGCGGCAACTGCCCTTCCGTCCGCCACACCCTCAACCTGATCATGGGGGATCAAATCAACTCCGACTACTATTCCGTCATGTGGGGCGTGGTTTTCGATTTGCGGATGGCCAGCGGCGAGGCCATTTTCCGGCGCGAGCAGCGGGAACTGGAACGGGCGGGGCCGGAGGCGGTGCGGGCCGCCATCGACGCCGCCATCGATCCCCTGCGTCCCTACCCCTATCTCCGCTGGCCCGTCCCGGTGGCCGGCCGCCTTCTCCGGGCCTGCCGGGCGGTCTGGGGGCTGGACGTCCCGTCCCTGGTGGACATTTGCGCCGCCGGGGCGCGGGAACCCCGCGACTTCGACCGGCAATGGAACCGCCGGCTCACCCAGGCCGCCCTGTCCGAGGTGGAGAAGCTGCTCCAGGACAACGGCGAAACCCTGGAGCAATGGGAGGTCGGCTGGAAAAAGCGCATGCTGACCCTTTACGCCGAGGTTCGGGGCGGCGGTTATCGCTATATCGAGCCGCCCGGGATACGGAAAGCCGCCTCCGCCTCCGGCCGGAAGCCGGGAGCCTGGTAGGGACGGAACCTGGACCAAGGCGCGGAGGGCCAGGCGGTTCGCCCCATCATTCCAACCGCATGCCGGTTTTTTCGATCCGCCAGTCCCGCCAATCCCGGTTAATGGCCGCGGCCAGCAGCTTGGCCGCCTCGTCCGGCCTGGCGCTGCCGGTTCGGGTGTGGCTGACGGCCAGTTCCAGGCTGTCCGAACCGGCGTCCAGCGCCAGCTTTTTGATGAAGGGGCGGATGTCGATCCGGCGCTTTTCCCCGGGGGCGCCCCTTTCGACCTGGATTTCCGGCTTGGCCATGAGTTCGGCGGCGGCTTGCCCCAGCGCGGGCGAGTCGTCCCCGGGCCAGCCGGACAGGCGATAGGAGCTGGCCACGATTTGCCGGCTTCCCTTGGCCGGCGGCAGGCCGCGGACTTCGAGTATTTCCACCGCCCCGGGCGAGGCCAGGCTCAGGCGGCGCTGGATTTCCCGGTTGTCCAGGCGGGAATGGAGCTCCAGTTCCACCTCTTCCAGCCGCGAGACAATCCCGAGGCCCAGGGCATGGGGAAAAACCAGCCGCGGCCGGGGATTGAACCCCTGGGTCAGCCGTACGGGGAGGCCGGCCCGCCTGACCAGCCGTTCCCAGAAGCGCAGCATGTCGTGATGCGAGTGGTAGATCGCCGCTCCGGTCTTGGCGAAGCGGACGGCGGATTTCTGGATCAATTGGCAATTGGCGCTCATGGCTTCCCCCTCTTCCCGCAAGTATGGCGTTTTCGCCTTTCCCGGCAAGGCTTCCCGCGGATCGGCCAATCCGGGGAGCGGCTTCCCGTCTTGAATCCGGCCGGCGGCCCAAGCTCAAATTTCCCTTGACTCCCAAGGCGGCGCGCCTATCATTGCGCTTGAGCCGGGGTGTTGCCGGACGCAAAGCCGTTTTCGCCCAACACCGCCCCAAACAAGCCGATGCGGAAAAGAAACGCCGATTTCAAAGGGGAGCCATGAGATTTCTCAGCAAATGCGTCCAGGCTGGAGACGCCAAAAGCGCGGTTCGGCTGCTGCAAAGGGAATATGACGGCATCCCGGTAAAAACCCTGATTTTTTTCGCCTCCAGCGTTTACGACAATCCGGAATTGGC
>JAISYD010000056.1 GCA_031270145.1 Planctomycetota bacterium | reverse complement strand
GACGTGGGCGACAAAATATCGTGGACCTCTTCTCATTCATGCCAGCAAACGGCCGGATGCCGGCGGAAGAGACTATCCTCGGGGCGTCATTATCGGCAAGGTGGAAATAATCGATTGCGTTCAGACAAGCATAAGCAGATGGTTCCAAGGCCCCTATGGATTGGTTCTAGCCAATCCCGTCCCGGCTATCGTGCCGATGCCATGCCTCGGCCGGCTCCACCTTTTCGACGTTCCCGACGAATGGCATCCTATCCTCTTCGGAGAAATTCCTTCGAAGAAAAAAAGGCGGAATCTCCCCCACATTTGATCCGGGATCGGCATCCGATGCCGAAGGGGAATTCACTTCCCCGGAGGCGTAAACCGGCCGAACCGGGGGCGCTCCAGCAAAAAACCTTGGGCGAAATGCCCGCAGCCGGTTTGTCCGGGGACTGGAGGAGCCTGGCGCCATGGCACCAGGCTCCGGTCATAATTTGCGCCGAACCGCCATTGAAAGAATGTCCCTCATCCGTCTCTTCCGGAATGCGCCGCCGAGGATTCCATTCGGAAATCGAGGAGCCTGGCTATGTCCCGTTCAGGATCGACGCCGGGATACGTTTCCAGCAGCCTAAGACCCTCGGCAGCGAGCTCGAAGACGCATCGTTCCGTCACGTACAGTACCCGCTGCCCTTTCCGGCGGGCGTTTTTCGCCGAAAAACTTATGGCCGAGATTTCCCGTTTGAACTTGGGAATCGTACCCTCGCGGACGATTTCCACCTCCCCGCCGCGCCGGCGCTCCGCCAGGCCCTTGGCGGTGAAGGTGAGACGGAAGACTATGGTGCGGGTGGCGTGGGTGATGTTCGCGAAACCGCCGATTCCCACATAGCCGGAAGTCGACTGGTGGGCGTTGACGTTGCCGCGGCAGTCCACTTCCAATCCTCCCAGGAAGCAGATGTCCAGGCCGCCGCCGTTGTTCTTGGCCGCCTGGGCCAGGGCCAGAAAAGCGTTCATGCCCAAGCGGGAGCCGTCGGCGATAGCCCAAAGGCGATTGAGACCCTTTTGAACCGCCATTGGCATAAAACGGCGCCAGCCTGCCGCATGTCATCCACACGGCAAGCATAACGCCGGAGGAAACGGCAATCTTCCGGCGCTGGAGAAATAAGCATGCCCAACCGGCCTAAAATATCGGCAACTTCCGGAAACGGGGCAGCCTCCGTCTTTGGTCCGTGCCAGGCAGAGAGTATTCGACATCTCCCGCCAATTCGTAAATGCCGGGGAAGGACGCCAGCGCCCCGGAAATCTCGGCGTCGCAATCCGGCCCCTTCAGAAAAACCACTTGCCGGCCCGGATTGATGAAGGGCAGAACCCTTCCAAGCGTCAATGTCATGGTCTCAAGCGCCCGGGTAACCACATCCCCCACCGGAATTCCGCAATCCATCCCCAGGGGCGAATCCTCCCGCACCGAATGGGGGAAAATCGTGACGTTCCTCATCCGCATGAGCGAGACGGCTTCCCGGAGGAAACCCACCCGCTTGGCCCGGCTTTCGGCCAGGACGAACTCGGTTTCCTCGCGCAGGATCGCCAGCGGCAGCCCGGGAAAACCGGGTCCGCTGCCAATGTCGAGCACCGGCCCCACCGGCTCGAACCAGTTGAGAATCAGCGCCGAATCGATGAAATGCTTAAGCGTCGTGGCTTCAATCCCCATGATGCGGGTCAAATCAAGGCTGGCGTTTTTCCGGCGCAACAAATCATAGTATATCCAGAAGCGATCAAGCTGCGCCGGCGTCGCCGCAAAACGATGCCTGACGAAAAGCCGGGCCAGATATTCCGGCGTCGCCGGTTCCGACTCGTAAAAGGAATAATCGTAGGGCCGGGTTCCACCGGCAAAGCCCCGCCGCCGGTTGGGGGTTATCCGCTCGGCCGATCCCCCGCGGTCCGCCGATTGCGCCCCGCCCCTCTCTCCCATCGTCCCGGCATGGCGTCCCCGCGAGGCTCCCCGGCTGGCGAAATTCCGGTCTCGGCGATTTTTCTTCCCCGCATTTTTCATGGCTTGTCCGTTTTCCGCCGACCATTTCCCGGCCAGGTCAACCGCGATTTATTGGAAGCCGGCTTTACAAATCGCCGCCGAACGCTTTAATTGCCCGCTTGACGCCCCATTTTACGGAAAGACGCGCCGATGAAAAGCGGCAACGCCGAAACCCGCCTTCGCCCCATTTATCTCGACAACCATCTGTTGGCGGTCGCCAAGCCGTCAGGCCTGCCAAGCCAGCCGGACGCCTCGGGCGATCCATCGCTAATCGAACTGGCGAAGGATTATGTCCGGCTCGAACTGGCCAAGCCCGGCGAAGTCCATTTGTCGCTTTTGCATAGGCTGGATCGGCCAACCAGCGGCCTGGTTCTCCTTGCCCGCACCGGCAAGGCGGCCAAACGCCTGTCCGAGGCATTCCGCAAGCGGGAGGTAAAAAAAACCTACCTGGCCATAGTCGAAGGCCTTGCCGCCTCCCGAAAAGGCGGCGAATGCCGCGACTGGCTGGCCCAAGCCGGGAACGGCAACATGCGTCCAGTCGCCGCCGGTTTCCCGGGCGCCCGCGAGGCCAGACTGTCCTACCGGGTACTTTCCGTTGATGCCGACAGAGGGCGTTCCCTTCTGGAAGTGAACCTCCTAACCGGCGTCAAACACCAAATCCGCTGCCAACTGGCGCAAATCGGCCTGCCGGTGGCGGGCGATTTCCGCTATGGCTCCGGCGGCCGCCCGGCCCGCCCGACCCCGGTATCCGGCGGCCGGGCGGTGCTCCTCCACGCCTGGCGGATAACGTTCACGCATCCTACGCGGCGCGAGCCGCTGGAACTGTCGGCGCCGCCGCCGGAACATTGGCGGGATTACCTTTCCGGCTTCCCCGGCGCCTCCTCCCTGATGCTCACCCTGAGAGCTTGAAGCAACCGGCCGCCATCCAACCGGACCCGGTGGGCCAGGCGGCAAGGCCAGAGCCAAAGCGGACCGATGGAATCGGCCAACACTATGGGGAGATTCCGGCGATGCCGTGGCACTTTCATATCCACCAGAATATCCTGGATTTTCCGGCTGCCCGGGGCGCCCAGCGGCTGGAAACGCTCACCCCTGCGGGGCGAACGGAGACATAAGGGCCAGCCGACGCCAAGCGGATTCAGCCACTCCACGCCGGGATCCCGGGAATCCGCCAGAGGAGGCGGCCCGGCGATTGGCCGCCATTCGGCCGCAACCGCAAAACCGGCAGCCGAAATGGCGAAGGGAGGCTCGGGCAGGATGATCTCAACCCCGGCATTTTCAAGCGATTTTTCGGGAAAATGGAAAAAAACGCCCGCCCGCTCGCGGCGGGCCTGAAGACGGCCCGGCAACGCAAGGGCCTGGCCCGGATTGCCGTTTATAGCCAATTCGGCCAATCGCGAAAGAACGCTCGCGTCCGCCAGCCTCCCGCCCGTTTCCTCCTCCAACACTTGGCGAAGAACGTAATTGAGGCTCTCCGATTGAAAAAAAATGCCCTCCGGCAACGCCAGGAAACGACCGCCCGCCTCCCTTCGGGAAAAACGTCTGGCCAGTTCCTCCCCTTGCCGAACCAATTCATCCTCCTCCCGGGCCAGCGCCGCCGCCCGTACCAGCAGCCGTTCGCCAACCCCCGGCAACAAGGCATCCAATAGCGGAATCACCTTGTGGCGGACGCGGTTCCGGACAAAAGCCAGTTCGGAATTGCTGGCGTCTTCGCGCCATTCAAGCCGGTACGCATGGGCATGAAGGGCTATTTTCCCGCGGCTGAACCCTAAAAGCGGCCGGCCAATGGCGATCCGGCGATCCGGCGGAACCGGCATAATGGTGAATTCGCGCATACCGCCCAGCCCCCGCCGATGGGCGCCGCGACATAGACACATGAGAATGGTTTCCACCTGATCGCCGGCATGATGGCCGGTCAGGACGATGGCGTTTCCGGACAGGGAAAGATCGCTGAAAAAACGCTGCCGCAGCAGCCTCCCAGCCTGCTCAAGCCCCATCCCCGCATCCCGCGCCATCCCCCCGACGTCGGCGTCCCGGCAGACGAAATCCACTCCCAGCCTCTCGGCGAACCCTCGGGAAAACTCCTGGTCCTCCCGCGCCGCCTCTCCCCGCAAGCCATGATTGAGGTGGGCGGCGACGATATATGGCCGGGAGGATCGGCTTTCCCGCCAGAGGCAAAGAAGATGCAGCAGAACAACCGAATCAATGCCTCCGGAAAGGGCGGCGATGATTTTATCCGGGTTTCCGGCCGCAATCAGGATGCGTTCCAGGGCATTGAAAAAAAGACCGGTCATGACCTGGTTTTCCCCGGTGGCGTGGAACTTGAAAAAGAAGCCTTCCCGCAAGGGAAGGCTTTGGCGGCAATGGTGCTGGGGGGCAGAGTTGAACTGCCGACACCGGCCTTTTCAGGGCCGTGCTCTACCAGCTGAGCTACCCCAGCGAAGAGACGCCAGTATAAGAAAATATATCCGGCAGTCAATTATATTTTTGTCGCCGCGAAGCCGCTTTATGTTTTGCCTGGATGCATTGTCCGCTGAAAACCCGTATAATAGCGAACGGTGCGCGAAAAGAAGCCGCGTTCTTTAGCGGATGGACGGATAACATACGTGAAAGTGCTGCTGGCAAAAAATTCCGGCTTCTGCGATGGCGTGAAACGCGCCATCCGCACCGCCTTGAGCGCGGCCGAAAAGGGGAAACTATCGGCCGACGGGCCGTTGGTGCACAATGACCAGGCTCTTAACCTCCTCTCGCTTCGGGGCATCGGCATCCTTTCCGGGCCGGCCGCGGTCAATGCTCCGGACGGCGGACAGGTGCTGATCCGCGCCCACGGCATTGCCCCGGAACGCCGCCGCCGTTGGCTTGAGGCCGGTTGTCGAATAATCGACGCCACCTGCGTCCATGTGGCCAGGAACCAGCGCCTGGTCCGCGAAGCGGCCGCCAGGGGCGAAACCATCGTCATCGCCGCCGATCCCAGCCACCCCGAAACCCTGGCGGTGGCGGGCGAGGCCGGGCCGCGTTGCCGCATCGTCTCCAGCCTCGCGGAAATCGACGCCCTGGAAAAGGAAACGGCGGAGGAGGGCATTGTACTCCTGGCCCAAACCACTTTCAACGCCAAACTGTTTGGAGAAATGGCCGCCGCCCTGACTAGGCGTTTTCCGGATTGCCGAATCGCGGACAGCATCTGCCAGGCCACCAGGGATCGCCAAGACGAGGCGGAAAGACTGTCCGCCGCCGCCGATATCCTGGTGGTGGTGGGAGGCCGCCACAGCGCCAACACCCGCCGCCTGGCCGAAGCCGGCCTTGCCGCCGGAAAGCCGACAAGGCTGGTGGAAACGGCCGAGGATCTCCGTCCCGGCGACTTCGCCGCGTTCCGCGTCGCCGCCGTCACCGCCGGGGCCAGTACGCCAGGCTGGATCACCCAGGAGGTGGTGAATCGCCTGCGCCGCCTGGGCCAACCCTGTCCCGGCGACCGTCTCTTCCGGCTGGCGCATTTCCTGATCGAAAGCCGCCTGTCAACCGCCTTGGCGGCGGCCGGCCTGGCCTTGGCGGCACAACAGCTATTGCTGACCTCGCCGGCTCCGCCCTTGATCATCGCCGGGGCCGGGTATGTTTTTTTTGCCCATATCCTGAACCGCCGTCTGCCAAAGAATCCGGCGGCGGCCCGCCTTTCCCCCATCGACTCGTATTATCAGGCCCGAAGGGGAAGATTGCTCCTGGCGGCCTGGTTGGCCGCGGGAGCGGGACTGATCCTGGCCGCCGGCGAGGGAGGCGCGGTTTTCGCGCTTTTCCTGAGCGCTTGCATCGCCGCCGCGCTTTACGCCGTCCCGGCCAGCCGTACGCCCGCCTTTATTGCGAAAATACGCCTCGCCTTCAATCCGCACCACTGGGCCATGCCGGCCGGCTGGACCCTGATTCTGGCCGGACCTCCGGCCTGGGAGGCCCAACGGCTTGTTCCCGGCCTCCTTGTCCCGCTCTTTATTTTCCTGATCCGCCTAGGCGGAACCATGGTGCGCGACCTGCATGACATCGCAAGCGACAGATTGCTTGGCATCGACACCCTTTCCTCCCGTCTGGGGCCGGAACCGTCCAAACAGCTGGCAACCGTGTGTCTACTGGGGGCCGCCCTGGCGCCGGTCGCCGTCCTGGCCATAACCGCCTGGCATGGCGGCGCCTCCACGGCCTGGCTGCTTTCCGCCGCCTTCATTCCGGCGGCCCCCGGCTTGGGTCTGTTCCTGCTGGAGCTCCTGCGGCGCCGTTCGCTTTCAGACGCAATCCTGCTGCAAGCCGGGGTGGACGGCATTTGCGTCCTTGCCGGCATCCCGGTCATCGTCGCCTCCCTGGCGGCCTGGGCACAGGCATGTTGATCCTGGCCGGAATCGACGAAGCCGGGTTGGGACCCACCCTGGGACCGTTGATTACCGCCTCGGCCGCCTTGGCCGTACCGGACGGCTGGTTGCCGGATTCGCCATGGGAGAGGCTCGCCGGAGCGGTTGCGAAAGACCCGGGCCGCCGTTCGCCTCTGCCGGTGGTGGCCGACAGCAAGCTGTCGCATCGGGCCGGCGGCATCGCCGCCCTGGAACTAAGCGTCGGGATATTTTCCCTCTCCGCCAATGGCTCCATCCGGCCGCCGGAGATAAGCGGCGCCGATGAAAACGCGCCGGCTCCGCATAATTGTTATGAAATACAGCGCCTCGATTTCCCGGTCGCGGTCGAGCCGGAGCATTTGGCAAGAGCCGGGGAACGCCTGGCGGCGGAACTAAGGCGAAACGAGGTCAAAATGACGCACCTGGAGACGGCGAGCCTTTTTGAACCATCGCTTAACCGCCGTTTCGCAAACGGCTTGAACAAAAATCAGGCGTTGCTGAAGGAAACCGGAAAACATCTTGTCCGCCTGGTGGAAAGATTCTCCGGCCTGCCGTTGTTGATCCTGGTCGACAAGCAGGGCGGCAGAAACGATTACCTGCCCTTTCTCGGCGGCCTCTTTCCCGGCGTCTGGCTGGATGTTTTGGAAACCGGCGCCGGCATTTCCCGTTACCGTCTAAGATTGAGGGAAGCGGCGGCCGAAATCCGCTTTCAGGCCAAGGCGGATAGGGACGCCTTTGCCGTCGCCCTGGCCAGCATGGCGGCAAAATATGTCCGCGAGCGTTTTATGGAGCGGCTCAACGCCTGGTTCGCGAAACGGCTGCCAAACCTCCGGCCAACCGCCGGTTATCCCC
>JAISYD010000295.1 GCA_031270145.1 Planctomycetota bacterium | reverse complement strand
CTCCCCACCCGCGGAATCGGGCGGGGCGAAATAGAGAAGGCCCTGGCCGGGTTGCTCCCCCTGTCCGGGGCGCGGGAGGCGTGGATCGCCTCGGTGGCGCCGCTCGCCAATCCCGCCGTCGAGGCGGCGGCGGCGGCTAGCGGCTTCCGGACGCGGTTCATCGACTCCGGCGCCGACCGGATAATCGAACTCGACATCGAGGCCCCCGACGCCGCCGGCGTGGATCGCCTCCTCTCCGCCCTGGCGGCCGGCCGGAGGCATTTTCCCGCCGGAGCCGGCCCGGCCGGCTACGCGGTTGTCCAGTGCGGCAGCGCCGCCACGGTGGACTGGGTGGACGGACGCGGGGTTTTCCGGGGCGGTTACATCCTGCCGGGGCCGGAAATGTGGCTGTCCGGCCTGGCTCTGGCGGCGCGAATAGCCGATTATTCGGGCGGATCGCCGGACTGGGAGGCGGCGGAAATCGGCCGGAACACCCGGGACGCCGTCCGGCGCGGCCTCGCCGTCGGGCTGCCGGCCGCCGTCGCCGCCGCTTTTTTCCAAATCCGCCGCCAAGCCGGGGCGGGAGAGAGTGAAGCGCCCTTTTCGCTTGTGGTCACCGGCGGCTGGGGACGGGCGGCGGCCAGGCTGCTCCCCAATCCGATTCTGGACGGCGAGCTGCTGCTGCACGGCATTCGGCTGTTCGCCGCCGACCGGGAGGGGCCGGAGCATGGCTGATCCGCCGCGCCGGGCCAATCTCCTGATTCGGCGCGGCCTTCCCTACGCCGAGGGAGAGCGCTTGCAAAAAGAGGCCCTCGCCGGAATGGCGGCGGACCCGGCGGCGGGCGGCTGGCTGATCCTGGCCGAACACCCGCCGCTGGTTACTTGCGGCCGTTCCGGCGACGGCGGCAACCTCCTGGTCGGCCGGGAGCGGCTGACGGCCCTGGGCATCGGCTTCCATTCGGCCGGGCGGGGCGGCGACGTCGCCTTCCACGGCCCCGGCCAGTGGACGGTCTATCCCATCCTCCGGCTGGACTGGTTCGGGCGGGATCTGCATCGCTACCTCCGGCTGCTGGAGGAATGCGCCATACGCTTCCTTTCCGCCTATGGCGTCGCGGCCGGCCGCCGGCCCGGCCTTACCGGCGCCTGGGTCGGGCGGGACAAGGCGGCGGCGGTGGGGATTGCGGTGAGCCGCTGGATAACCTGGCACGGCTTCGCCCTGAACATCCATCCGGATTTGCCGCTTTTCGCCTCCCTGATGCGCCCCTGCGGCATAGCGGCGGAGCGGGGCGGCGTGACCAGCCTGGACCGCCTCACCGGCGAGCGCCACGGCATGGGGGAAACCATCCCGGTTTTGCGGGAGGCCCTGGCCGAAGTCCTGGAGCTGGAAATCCGGGATTGTTGTTGCAACCCCGCCGCCTCCCGCTAAACTGGATGGTCGGGTTTTGCCCAACGGCGCTTTCGCAAAGGAGCCATGATGAAAAAAATGCTGCTGTCTGTCCTGATCCCCGCGCTTTTCGCCTCGTACGCCCCGGCGTTGGACATCGGCGACCCTGCTCCGGAAATATCCGTGGATCGATGGGTTTCGGGTGAACCGGCGGATCCCGCCAAAATCGACGGCAAGACCATCTACCTGGTCGAGGTCTGGTCCACCACCTGCCCCCCCTGCGCCAGAAGCATCCCCATTCTCGCCAGCCTCCAGGCGCGCTACGCCGACGCCGGCTTGAAGATCGTCTCCTTCACCTCCGACTCCCCCGAGGAGGTCGAGGAATACCTGGCGGATCACGCCATAGGGTATTCGTCCTTCATCGACAAGGACGGCGGCAGCATGGTCAAATACATGGCGGCCGACAACCGCGACACCATCCCCCACGCCTTCCTTTTCGACCGTTCCGGCGCTCTGGTCTGGATCGGCAATCCCCTGGACAACCTGGAGTCGCGCATCAGGAAGGTGATTGACGGCAGCCTCAACCGCGAAAACGCGCTGGCCCTGCGGGACGCCCTGGAGGAGGCCAAGGACGGCCTGAACCTCGCCATCGAGGGGCAGGACGTCTCCGCCATACTCGCCTCCCTGCGGCGGCTGGAGGAATTGGAGCCGGACAACCCCCAATACTACCAGTGGCATCACCGCCTCCTCATCCAGGTCGGCATCGGCGACGCCCAGGCCATGGCCGGGCTTTTTCGCGATTGGTTCGCCGGTTGCCGCGACCAGCCGGAGGGCCTGGCCGCCCTGGCCTTGGCGGCCATCGGCATGGGCGAACCGCAATCCCGCGACCCCCGGCTGGCCCTGGCGGCGGCCAAGCGCGCCTACGCCATCGGCGGCGGCTTGCGGCTGGAAACCGGCCTGAACCTCGCCGACATCTACAAGGACATCGGCAGACTCGACCTCGCTCTGAATCTGCTGGACGAATTGGCCGGGGAAACGGACGGGGCCGAAGCGCTGGCCGGCGTCCGGAGGTTTTACGAGAGCCTGATCGAATTGGGGAAAAACCCCGACGCCGAATACCGGCCCTGAGCCGGGCGGAGAGAAACGCCAAAGGAAAACCTGTGAAAGGCGTCATCCTGGCGGGGGGATCGGGCAGCCGGCTGCACCCGGTCACCCAGGCCGTGTCCAAGCAGTTGCTCCCGGTTTACGACAAGCCGATGATCTACTATCCCCTGTCCGTGCTGATGCTGGCCGGCATCCGGGATATCCTCCTGATCTCGACGCCGCGCGATCTAGGCGCCTACCAGGCGCTCTTCGGCGACGGCGGCCGCTGGGGCGTGTCGCTAAGCTACGCCGAGCAGCCGAGGCCCGAAGGGTTGGCCCAGGCCTTCGTCATCGGCGCCGATTTCATCGGCGGCGGAGCCTCCTGCCTGATCCTTGGCGACAACCTCTTCTATGGCCAGGGCCTGACCGCCATCCTGCGCCAGTCGGCCGGGATCCGGTCCGGGGCGCGGATTTTCGCCTATCCGGTGACGGATCCCGGCCGCTACGGCATTGTCGAGTTCGGCCCGGATCGCCGGGCGCTTAGCCTGGAGGAGAAGCCGGAAACCCCCAAAAGCCATTTCGCCGTCCCCGGCCTTTATTTTTACGGCCCCGGCGTGGCCGACATCGCCAGATCCGTCCGCCCCGGCCCCCGGGGAGAATTGGAGATCACCGATCTCAACCGGATTTACCTGGAGCGGGGCGAATTGGAGGTGGTGCAGCTCGGCCGCGGCGTCGCCTGGCTCGACACCGGCACGCCCCGGAGCCTGCTGGACGCCTCGCAGTTCATCCAGGCCATCGAGGAGCGCCAGGGTCTGAAGGTGGCCTGCCTGGAGGAAATCGCCCACGACAGCGGCTGGATTGACGGGAAACAGGTGGCCGAGATCGCCCGGAGCATGGGCGACAGCTCCTACGGCCGCTATTTGAAAAGGTTCACGGCATGACCGCCGCGCCGCCGCGCCGCCTGCTGGTGACCGGCGCCGCCGGCTTCATCGGAACCAATTTCGTCCGCCTGGTCCTGGCCGAACAGCCGTCCGCCCTGGTTTTCAGCCTGGACGCCCTCACCTACGCCGGCAACCCCGCCAATCTGGCGGATTTGACCGATCTTTACCCGGGGCGGCACCATTTCATCCACGCCGACATCCGGGATCGGGAGGCGGTGGCCGCGGCCTTCGCCCTGGCCCGCCCCGACTGGCTGGTGAATTTCGCCGCCGAAAGCCATGTGGACCGCTCCATCGACGGCCCGCTGCCCTTTGTCGAGACCAACGCGCTGGGGACGGCGATCCTGTTGGAGGCGGCCCGCCTGGCCTGGGGCGGGCGGCGGGACGTCCGCTTCCACCATGTCTCGACCGACGAGGTCTACGGCTCGCTCGGCCCGGCCGGGAAATTCCGCGAGGACACCCCCTACGACCCCTCCTCGCCCTACAGCGCCTCCAAGGCGGCGGCCGATCACCTGGTCCGGGCCTGGGGCCGCACCTATGGCCTGCCCGTCAGCCTCAACAACTGCTCGAACAATTACGGACCCTGGCAGTTTCCGGAAAAGCTGATCCCCCTGACCCTCGCCAACGCCCTGGACGGCAAGCCCCTGCCGATCTACGGCCGGGGCGCCAATGTCCGCGACTGGCTGTATGTCGAGGATCATGTCCGGGCCATTTGGGCCATCCTTGAGCGGGGGGAGGCGGGTTCGTCCTACAATGTGGGCGGCGGGGAGGAGCGGACCAACCTGGAGCTGGTTCGCCTCCTCTGCGCCCGCCTGGATCGGCTCCGCCCGCGCCCGTCCGGCCCATACGCCAATCTGATAACCTTTGTCGCCGATCGCCCCGGCCACGACGCCCGCTACGCCATCGACAGTTCGCGGCTGGAGCGCGAATTGGCTTGGCGCCCGCGCTTCGACCTCTCGGCCGGCCTCGACCGGACCATCGACTGGTACCTGTCGCACCGGGACTGGCTGGCCGCCATCCGGGCCGGCAAATACGCCGGCGGCCGGCTGGGCCGGCCGCCGGGGGAAACCCGCGCCTAGTCAACCGCCGCCTCAACGCTTCAGGTTGTTGACGGTCTGGAGCATTTCGTCCGAAGTGGTGATGGATTTGGAGTTGAACTCGTAGGCGCGCTGGGCCGCGATCATGTTGACCATCTCGGAAATGGCGTCCACGTTCGACTGCTCGATGAAGCCGCCCCGTATGGTTCCGAAGCCGTCGACGCCGGGCGCCCCCTGCACCGCCGCGCCGGAGGACTCGGATTCCACCCAGCGGTTGTTGCCCACCGCCTCCAGGCCGGCCGGGTTCATGAAGGTGAACAGTTGAATCTGGCCCACTTCGGCGAATTCGGTCTCGCCGGGCAGGCGTTGCATGACGCGACCCTCCGGGGTGATCTGCACCGTCACGGCGTTTTCGGCGATGTTGCCCGGCTGGGGGTTCAGGAAATATCCGTCCACCGTCATCAGCCGCCCCTCGTTGTCGACCCGGAAATTGCCGTCCCGGGTATAGGCGAGGTTGCCGTTGCCCATGTCGATCTGGAAGAAGTTCTTGATCATGTTGGCTTGCGGCTCCTCGATCAGCATGTCCGACCAGTTGCCGGTCTCCACCACCGAGCCCATGGTCATCACCGGCGTGGTGCCGGCCACCCGCACGCCCAGGCCCACCTGGACGCCGACCGGCAGGTTCACCGCCCCCTCGGTGCCGCCCATCAGGCCGCTGGAGCGGGTGGTCTGGTAGAGGAGGTCCTGGAAATTGACGATCTTCTTCTTGTAGCCGTTGGTGTTGACGTTGGTGAGGTCGTGGGCGATGGCGTCTATGTGGAACTGCATGGCCTGCATGCCGGTGGCGCCGCTCCAGAGCGAACGAATCATCATGGCTGGCTTTCTCCTTGCCTGGCTGCTGTGAAATAGGGCTTCCCGGCCTCAGGAGACGCGGGAAGCGATTCGACTGACCGCGTTGCCCAGTTGCTCGTCCTGGATGGAAAGGAAGCGCATGTTGGTTTCGTAAATGCGCGAGGCCTCGATCATGTTGGTCATCTCTTCGATGGCGTTGGTGGCCGACTCCTCCAGATAGCCGCTCATCACCCCGTTTTGCCAGTTCTCCATTCGCGCCCCGTCGGAGATGAAGCGGGAGTCCCCGGTCTTCACCATATCCCGGTGGTCGGCGGTGCGGAAGACGCCGATCTGGCCCAGGATGTCGTTGCCGCCGTTGGCCGGATTGTTGGCGACGATGACGCCGTCCCCGCGGACGGTTATCGCGCTCCCGGGTACCGGCGGGGTCACGTTGACGGGGACGCCGTCGGGGGAAAGCACCAGATCGCCGACGACGTTCCGGAGCACGCCGTCCTGATCGGGGATGAAATGCCCGTCGCGGGAGTAATAAATCTCGTCCGCCCCGGCGTTGTCGGGCCGGAGGCGGAAAAAGGAGTGTTGTCCCGAGCCCGGCTCGTCGTGCAGGGCGAGGTCGAAGGGGTTGCCGCTCTCCCGCATGGGGCCGGGCGCCAGGTTGGTGACGCTGGCGTCGTTCCAGACGCCGCCGCCGGTGTTCATGAGTATTTTGTCCCACTGGAAGAAGCGGTCGGGATGGAATTCGTTTTCCACCGGCACCTCGGCGAAAATCGACCAGTCCGGCTTGAAACCCTGCGTGTTGGCGTTGGCAAGGTTGTTGGCGATGGTGGCGTGCCGATGGCTTTGCACCAGGGCGCCCATGGTTGACAAATACATGCCGTAAATCATGCCCGCCTCCTGTTTTCCCATCTCCCGGTTTTTGGAATCAAGCAAGTAACCTGCCAAAAAAATACGGCGAATGTCATTTTTAGGCAATTACATTATTGCCAGTAAGATACGGCGCCATTGTTTTTCCTGGGAATGTCGTTGTTGCGAAATCAAGCATAAAGAAAGCGCTTGTCCGGAAAAAAATGCCGTCAGGCCGGTCCGGGCCGGTTCTGGCGCGGGAAGGTCAAAGGGTTCGGAGCGGCCGGCCTGTCCCAAGCGGTTCGCTGGGATCAGCCGGCCGTTTCCCCGCCAATGCCGTCCAGACCGTTTCCGGGGAAAGCCCCGACATATCCGGCCCGGCCGACATGACCCGGGCGCCGGGCGGCGCCCAGATGCCGGGATCGCTGGCGCCAAAAACAACCAGTTTTTCCGGCGTCCGCCCGGCCGCGTCCTCAACCGCCGCCGCCAGGTGCGATACGCCGCTGTCGTTGCCGACGTAAAGGGCGGCGCCGGCGAGCAGGGCGGCCAGCTCCTCCAGCGCCGGGCTGTGCGCCAGGACGGCGCCGGGAAGCATTGCGGCCAGCCGTTGCCCCAAGTCCCCGTCCGCCTCGCCGGAAGTCACGATCAAGCGCGGAAAAAATCGCCGCCCGGCCGGATCCGCCGCCGCCGCCAGCCTCCGGCCCAGGGCGGCGTAATTGGCCAGCGGCCAGTTCTTTTTCCCGCTGCCGGAACCTGGATGCAACACCGCGTAGGGTAGGCTCGATTTGCCCGCGCCGGAGGCCGGCCCGGCCAGCTTGAGCCGCGCCGCCGCCAGACCGGCCAAATCGGCGGAGAAGTCCGCCGGGAGCCAACCGGCATCGCGGCAATAGTCCAAAACCGGCCGGAGCAGCCGCGCGCCGATTTTTTCCCGGCTTCCTCCGGCCGGGCGGGGGGGCGCGAGCAGGATGCCGGCGCCTGGCGCAAGTTCGGCCAAGCGGGCCGGGAAACCGGCGTCCGCCCCTGTCGCGACATAGGCCAGTGCCCAACCGCAGCCGGCGAAAACCTTCTCCAGGGCCGGGGGCGGCGGCGTCCCGCCGGGAGAAAAAAGCCAGCTGAAGGCGCCGGACTCCCAATCATGGGCCTGGTCGGCCCAACCCGGCCGGCAAAGGAAGCGGCCTCTTTCGCCGGGAGCGGCAAGCGCCAACGATGCTTTTGGGAAAGTGTCCTTGAGGAGGCGAATTACCCCGCGAACCGCCAAGACATCGCCCAGGGCGCCGGGCCGGATGAGCACGATTTTCCCCGGCGGCCCGTCGGCCGCGCGGCAATCATTCCGCCCCCGTTCCCTACTGCCAATCATCCGACATTTGCTCGCCGTAGGGGCCGGGTCGGTTCCACTCCGCCGTCGCCCGTCCCCGGTTCGGGAAGGCGTAGGGATCGGGGTTCGGCGGCGGCGGGGCGGGCGGTCCGCCGGAAAATATGGATTGTCTCCTGGCGTTTCGGACAGGAATCCGGCCCGTCCCCTTTTCATTGCCGGTTCTTTTTCCGGCATAAAAAGAATAACCGTCCAGCGGCCGGAAGCGTCTTTCCGGGCCAGCCATTCCGGTCGCGGCCGGAACCGGGGCCGGGCTGCCCAGTTGGGTCGGCGGCGAAAAGATTGACCGTCCGTCGGCGCGGCCGGGGTTGATGGCGTTGCCGGCATAGATTAGTGGCTCCGGCCGGGCGGCGGCATCCGTTGGGGCAAGATCGATCAGGCCGGCGCGTTCCCGGGCGTCAAGCTGCTCTAAATAGCCCCGGGCCCAATTCTGCCAGGCGGCGAGCGAGACCCAGCGGGCGGTGTCGTGCTGGAGCCGGGTTTTCACCCGGCCCCGCCTTTCCTCCGGCGTCCAAAGCGCCAGATCCGGGTTGGGCGTCGGCGCGTGCAGTTCAAGGATTTTTTCCCAATAGGCCCGGGCGCCGTCCCGATCCAGGTTGACGTAATAACAGATTTCCCCCAAGCGGAAAAAGCTGGCCGCTTGTTCCGCCAGCCGCCAATCGGCCGCCGCCCGATCGAGGGAGCGGCCATACCAGGCCGCCGCCTGATCGATAAGCCCCTTGGCCCGCAGGCGTTTTTCCGGCGAATCGGCCGCCGCCAGCAGCTTCATCCCCTCGGCGTGGTTGATTTCGCCCAGCAGATGCATGACATCCGCCCGCTCCGGCGCTCTGTCGAGGGTTTGCTCCGTCACTTCCCGGGCGGTTTTATAGGCGCCAAGCGCGTTGTAGGCCAGGCCGATGTCGGCCCAGGCCTCGATGAAATCCGCATCCTCCCCGACCGACAGCCAATAGTATTGCAGGGCGTCGGCCGGCTTCTCCTGGCGCATCAGGTTGAGCGCCATCAAATAATAGAGCCAGGAGTTGCCGCGGTTGGGTGGCTTCTCCGCCGCGGCGGTCGCCGGTTCCGCCGGGGCGGCCGGTTTGTCCGCCGCCTGCCGGGGGGTGGTCGGCGCTTCCGGTTCGGCGGCCGGAAGCCGGGCCAGGGCGAGGCGGCGCGAGTCGCGCCCCAGGTTGCCGGCCTTGTCGACGGCGGCCAGGCGGATCAGGGCCGGGCCAGCCAGGTATTCCGGAACGGTCCAAAGCGTTTCGCCCTCGGCCGGCAGGGCCTCGCCGATGTTGTGCCAGCTTTTGCCGCCGTCCGGGCTGTGGGAAAGGGCGACGGGCAGGGGCGGCAGGTTCTCGTCCTCGCTGTTCCAGCGTATCCGCAGCGTTTGCCCGGGCAGGATTTCGCTTCCCTCGGGCGGTTCCGCGATGGAGGCGATCGGCGGCAGGGTGTCGACCGTGACGCTGGCCTGGGGAAGGGAGACGCTGTCCGGCGGATCCGCCACCTTGCCGCTCACCACCGGGCGGCTGGTGAAATAATAGACGCCGTCCGCCTCCACCGCCACCTCGCGGGTGAAGCGCACGCCCCGATTGGGCAATATTTCCTTTCGGCACAAGCCGATCTCTTCCCAAGTCAGGCCGTCGGCCCGCTGTTGGTAAAGCAGGGAGCTTTCCGCCTCCTCCGAGGCCCGATCCACCGGCGCCACCGAGACCACAAAGGCGCGGGAAGCCACCTGGATCGTCACTCCCGGTTCTCCGGCGGCCGCCGGGAAGCCGCCTCCGGACATCGCCAACCAGCCTGAAGCCGCGGCGGCGGCGAAAAGCAAGCGC
The DNA here is from genome assembly GCA_031270145.1 of Planctomycetota bacterium. Classification (GTDB taxonomy): domain Bacteria; phylum Planctomycetota; class SZUA-567; order SZUA-567; family SZUA-567; genus JAJBSZ01. Next base: position 535 of record JAISYD010000295.1, on the reverse strand, counting down.
TGCATGCCAATCCCTCCAAAGGGGAGCGGGCGGCCAAGGCGGTCGGGATGCCCCGGGACTGTCGCCGCGTCCCGGAAGCGCCGTCGCGGCTCAAGCCGCGTCCAGTATATTATCGACCGCGCGGACGGGGAAATGTTGCCGCCAGGCAACCGGCCTCCCGCCGCGGCGGGAGGCCGGAGATTTCGGGCTTGGCGCCGCGCCGGCGGGCTTTGGCTCAGCGTTTGTCGATATTGCTCTCCGGCATGGACAAATCGTCGATAAGGCGGGAAATCCTTTCCACATCGTCGACATTAGCCGGGGTGATGGTGAAGCCGGCGCCGTAGAAATCCGGATTGACGTCCGGGCGGCACCAGCGGCAAACGCCGCTGAAATCGGCTAATTGCAGCCTGTCTTCGTGGTTGCGCCAGCGGAGGCGCAGCGAATAGCTGCCGCCCACCTCGATCGGCGAGTCGCGCAGAATCATGATGCCCTTGGTGGTGATGTCGACCAGGTTGCCGATGACGTCGCCGGTGTTGCGGTTGAAGACGCGCAGGTA
>JAISYD010000280.1 GCA_031270145.1 Planctomycetota bacterium | reverse complement strand
TCCAGCAGGCGCCGGTATTCCGCCTCGTGGCGGAGGAAGCGGTCGTTTTCCTCCAGCCAGAACATGATGTCGTGCTGATCGCGGATTTTCCAGCGCGCCTCCATTTCGGCGCCCGACAGCTCGTTCTCCGGCACCTTGTAATCCGGCTCGATGCCCTTGCCGTGGATGCAGTCGCCGTTGGGCAGGTAATACTTGGCGACGGTCAGCTTGATGCGGGAACGGTCGCGGGTCGTCTTCACCCCGATCAGGGACTGGACCGATCCCTTGCCGTAGGTTTTCCGCCCCACCAGCGGGGCCCGCTTGTGATCGCGCATGGCGCCGGCCATGATCTCGGCCGCCGAGGCGCTGCCGGAGTTGACCACCAGGACCACCGGCCCCTGCCAGAAGGGCGCCCGCATCCCCGCCTTGTATTCGGTGGGGCGCCGGGAATCCCTTTTGCCCCGGCTGGAAACGATTAGCTTGGAGTTGCCGATGAACAGCTTGGTCACGTCCACCCCCGAGACCATCACGCCGCCCGGGTTATTGGAGAGATCGACAATGACGCCTCTGGCGCCCTGGCGGGAAAGTGAGGCCAGGGCGTCCTTGACCAGGGCGGGAGTGCCCTTGACCCGGCGGTATTGGTCGCCGTCGTTGAAGGAATTGATCTTGATGTAGCCGATGTCGCCGGGGAGGAGCTGGGACGCCACCGATTCGATGGCGATGATTTCCCGCCTGACCGATATCTGCCGCGGCTCCCTCCAGGAGCGGCGATGCACCCGGAGCTTGGTCATGGTGCCGGGCTCGCCCTTGAGGAGCTTGATGATGTCGTTCTGGCGCATGTCGGCGATGTCGATGTCGTCGATGCGGTCGATGACGTCCATGGGCCGCAGCCCGGCCCGGTGCGCCGGCTTGTCGAACATGGGGGTGAGGATGGTGAAGCGCCCGTCCCGCATGCCGACCCAGGCGCCGATGCCGCCGTAATTGGCCCGAAGCTGCGCTTCGAAGTCGGCGAAGTCCTCTTCGTTCAGGTAGTCGTTGAATTGGTCGAGGGAATAAAGGAGCGCCTGCGCCCCCGCCTCGCCCAGGCTCTTCGGCTCCAGGCGTTTCGCCTGATCCTTGCTGTCCTCGTCGACGGCGTAGAAGTCGCGGATTTTCTGGACCACCTCGGAAATCAGCTTGACCGTGAAGTCGTCCCGGACCACCTCGTCGTCCAGGCGGGAATTGACGAGAATGAGGTTTTCGGCCCGCTCGCCTATTTCGCCCGGCAGCTCTGCCAGCGCCCTCACCTCGTCCCTGACCTGGGGGAAGCGATCCGTGCGCCCCAGCGCTAGCGCCGCCTCGGCGCGGGCGACCGCCGTACTTCCATTGCGGCGCACCTCGTCCAGCGTCTCATAGGCTTGCGGGCGGGCGGACAGGCGCCAGAGGCTGTACGCCATTTCCACCCGCAGCCTTTCCGGCACTTCGGGAAGATCCATGACCATGCCCAACCGGGCCGCCGCGTATTCGCCGCCCCATTTGCCGAGGATCTGCGCCGCCTCCAGGCGGTCCGGGAGCGGGGCGAGGGCGTCCATGGCCGCCGCCTCCAGGCCGGACACGCCCAGGCGCTGCTCGCCCAGGCGCAGAAGGGCGGCGGAAATCGCCAGCCGCTGGCGTGGAAGGAGTCCGGGGTCGCTGGCCGCCTGGGCCAATTCCGGCGCGATGGCATAGCCGGATCGGGCCAGCGATTCCGCCGTTTCCCAGGCCGGCAAATCCGGATGGAACGATTGTTCGGCCAGGATGTCGGCGAGTTCGGCGGCTTCGAGGCTAAGGGAAGGGGCGATGCAAAGGGCGAGGCAAATCACAATGGGAAATCTGGGCTTCATTCGCGTTCCTTAAATTTTAATGCGCCTCTGTCGGATCTTGCGGCGCCCCCGGAGCGTGGCGACTCCGGCCCGGCGCGTCCGACCCGGCCTATTATTGACAAATACGTCCCGCTTGGCAAGAGATAAATATGCCGCTTGCGCCTTGAAGGTCGGGGTCGCGCTTGAAAATTCCCTCAAGTTTGCCAAGATAGATCGCAATGGTGATCCCCTGAAGCAATTGAACGAGTTGATCGACTGGGAGATATTTCGCTCCGAGCTATCGCGTCTCCGGGAGAGTGTCGATGTCTCCAAAGGCGGCCGCCCGCCCATAGACCCTCTCCTTAAGTTCAAAATGCTGATATTGCAGTCCCTTTACAACCTTTCGGACGACAGTCTCGAACAGCAAGTTCTCGACCGCCTGTCCTTTATGCGCTTCCTGGGCTTGACCATGGGCGACGACGTTCCCGACGCCAAGACCATTTGGGCATTCCGCGAACGCCTCAAGGAACAGGGATTGACGGAAACGTTGTTCAGCCGCTTTGGCGAATACCTCAACCAGTCCGGTTTTGACGCGAGGCGAGGACAGATAGTCGACGCCAGCATCGTCAGGGCGCCCATCCGTCGCGACTCGCGCGAGAACAACGACAAGCTCAAGCGCGGCGAAGACGTCGCCGAGTGGAGCGACAACACCCGGGCGCAAAAAGACATCGACGCCAAATAGACGCAAAAGAACGGCAAACAATCCTTTGGCTACAAGAATCACATCGCGCCGGACGTGGAACACAAACTGATTCGCGGCTATGCCGTCACTCCGGCGAATGTTCATGATTTCAACGCGTGCGAGTCGATATTGTCGCCGAACGCCGACCCCTCGGTTTATGCCGACTCGGCCTACATGTCCGCGGAACGGGTGGAGCGTTTGTCGGCTCCTGACTCGCCCTATCTTCCGTGCATACACGAGAAGGGATATGCCAAGCATCCGCTCACCGAGGAACAAAAGCGAGCGAATCGTGCCCGTTCCACGCTTCGCGTCCGTGTGGAGCATGTTTTCGGAGCCCAGCTACAAACGGCTGGCAACCTGATACTGCGAACTATCGGCCTTGCCAGGGCCATAGTGAAGATAGGACTCCGGAATTTGGCCTACAATATCGCCCGCCTCGCAATACTGAAGAGGGGAATTGTCTCTTGACCGCTCCCAGGCAGTGACCGGAAGGCATTTTCCGGTCGCCGCCGAGAGAAGAGTCCCCGCAAAACCTCTCTGGGACGCGACCATGAAGCTGTTTTTGCGAAAAACGGGAACTTCAAAGAGACTATGAGTAAAAATGCCCGTTTTTAGAGGTCCCCTAAAGAAATTACTGTCACCCAAATGGACACCTTTAGGGGAAACTTGGAGGCAAAAATAAGGACTTATGGAGACACTAAGGGTTGTAAAAGCATAGAACATCGTGTTGCACATAAAACAAATAACCCCCTGATTTCTCAAGGGGTTACAGATTGGCATCCCCACCGGGAATCGAACCCGGGCCGCCAGCTTGAAAAGCTGGTGTCCTAACCGCTAGACGATGGGGACATGGGCCGGCCGGACCGCCGGCCGGGCCACCGCTATTATCCATTTTGCCGGCTGGAGTCGCGACCCGCCAAGGCAAATCTTCACTTGGTAGGGGCAGCGGGACTCGAACCCACGACCATCGCCTTAAAAAGGCGGTGCTCTACCAACTGAGCTATACCCCCGTTGCAAAAAAATGGTGCGGATAACCACTTCCCGCCCGCGAAGGCAAGTATAGGAACCGGGATCGCCTTGTCAATACCTTTTATTGCCGCGGAAAAGCCATTCGCTTCGCCGTACCCGCGCCCCAATTGCCGGAAGCCGCGAAGCAAGCGACCCCGATGGCCGGCTTTTCAGCCGGCTTGCCGGCCATCGACCCGGGCGAACAGCGCTTTCAGGTAGCGGCCTTGGGGGAAATCGGAGGCGACCGGATGATCGGCGCCGGGGCCGCCGGCGTGGAAGATGGTCAGGCCGAGCCCGGCGGCGGCGGCGGCCCGGCGCACCTGTTGCCGCCAGCGCTCTTCCGGGACCGCGCCGGAACAGCTGCAGGTTATGAAAAAACCGCCCGGCGCCGCGACTCCCAGAGCCGCCAGGTTCAGGTCGTAATAGGTTTTCAGCGCTTTTTCCGTTTCCTCCAGGCTACCGGCCAGTTTGGGCGGATCCAGGATCACCAAGTCGTGGCGGCGGCCGGCAGCCCGATGTTGCCGGCAGACCTCGAAGGCATCGGCATGGGTCAGCCTGATCTTGCCGCCGGTCCGGTTGAGCCGCAGGTTTTCCGCTGCGGCCGCCAACGCCGCCTCGTCCAGATCCACCGCCTCGACCGCGCGCGCCCCGCCTTTCCAGGCCGAGAGGGCGAAGCCGCCGCTGTAGGAGCAAAGATCCAGGACGTCGCGGCCCCGGGCCAGCCCGGCCGCCCGGGCCCGGTTGTCGCGCTGATCCAGGAAAAAGCCGGTCTTGTGGCCGGCGCCGAAATCCACCCGGTATTTGATTCCGTTCTCGCTTATGTCGGCCCGGGACGGGGGGGGATATTTCCTTTCCAGGTCGGCGAAGGACACGCCTTCTTTTTCCGCCGCCCGGGCATCGGCCCGGATCGCCGGCCGGCAGTCGGGGAACAATTCGGCCAGGGCGGCGATCAGCCAGTCCATGACGTGCAGCCAGCCGGCGGCGAACGGCTGGATCAACAAAGTGTCGGCGTATTTGTCAATCATCATGCCGGGCAGGGCGTCGGCTTCGGCATGGGCCAGGCGCCAACTGTCGCCCAGCCGCGGCAAGTCGAGCGTCGCCTGGCGGAGATCCCGGGCCAGGGCGAGACGCCGGAGGAAAAAGCCCGGATCGATTTCCTCGGCCGGATTCTCCGTCAGCAGGCGCAGGGCGATGGTGTTTTCCGGATGGTAAAAGGCCCGGCCGACAAACGCCCCGGAGCGGTCGCGGACTTCCACCAGCGACCCCGGCTCAAGTCCGGCGCCGCGCCGCGGCTGTACCATCTTCCTGAAAATCCAGGGATGCCGGGAATTGCGCGGCGTTTTCAGCCGCAATATCGGCAGAAGCACGCCGCCTCCCTTTTCTTCGGCGTTCCGGATGGGTTTGCGCGGGACAGGGGGAATCCCTACTCGTCCTCGTCCTCGTCCTCGTCCTCGTTGAAATCCTCGTCGTCGTCAATGAGATCGAAATCGTCGTCCTCGTCGTCGGCAAAAAGGATTTCCCGCAATTCATCAAAAGCTTTCGCGGGCAGGAGGTCGGGGTCGGCCACCCCAGGCCGGTACAGCAGGGTTTTGCCGTCCAGCTTGCGGATCATCGACGCCTTTTTGGGATTGACGATGATGTCGCCTTCCAGAAGACAAAACCCGTCCTCGCTTAGTTGCATATACCCGGAGGCGTCAGGCCCGTCCGGGTTGCCCTCAGGTTGATTAAGCATGTTTTCCCCCTTCTTCCGTCCGTTCACGCCGTTCCCGCCTCCCAGGGGCGGCCGGCCTCGTCCTTCCAGGCAATGTCCGAAATGCTGTAGCGCGGCCGGGGCGGCTGGGAACCGTCCGCCGGATAACCAAGGGCCAGCAGCGCCACCGGGAAATTGTATTTTGGATTGAGTTTGAGGATTTCCGCGACCTTGTCGGCCTCGAAGGCGCCGACCCAGCAACAGCCCAGCTCCAGCGCCGCCGCCGCCAGGACGAAATGTTCGCCCGCCAACATGCAGTTGGCCTGAATGGCCCGATCCTCCAGGCCGGCGTCGCGGGAACCGGCCGCGTTTTTCTCTTTTTCCAGGTACCGCGATTCCAGAGCGGCCAGCGTTTCCGGCCGCAAGGCGCCGATATCGGCCAATTCCTTCGCCCGGCGCAGACGTTTCCGGTAGAGGCCGCGGTCGCCCAATAGCGCGACAATGGCGGGCGCCTGTTTCAGGCCCGAATGGCCGTGTCCGGCCTCGGCCAAGGCGGCCCGGATCCCGGGCCGGCGCGCCACCAAAAAACGCCAAGGCTGGGCATTGGTGCCGCTTGGGGCCAGGCGGGCCGCCTCCAGGCAGGTTTCAATGTCTTTGGCCGAAACCGGACGGTCGAGAAATTCCCGGCAGGATCGCCGTCCGCGGATGGTTTCAAAAAAATCCATGCGCGGCCCTCCTATTTTTCCAGCAGAACCCGGGCGGTCATGGCCCGGGGGATCGGCAACCCCATCAGCGTCAGGATGGTGGGCGCCAGATCCGCGAGCTTACCCCTCGGGATCAGCGTCCGGCCCCAACTGTCCCCGGATGCGTAGAGGCACTCGACCGGGAACAGGGTGTGGCTGGTTTTCACCATGCCGGTTTCGTAGTCCAGCATCTGCTCGGCGTTGCCGTGATCGGCGGCGACCAGGATGTCGGCGCCCAGCGCCAGGAGCTTCGGAATTATCTTTCCCAGGCACTTGTCCACCGTCTCCACGGCTTTTTCCGCCGCCGCCTGGACCCCGGTATGCCCCACCATGTCGCCATTGGCGTAGTTCACCACGATCAGCCGGTAGGGGTTGTCCCGGATCCGCGCCAGCAACTCGGCGGTGACGAATTCCGCTTCCATCTCCGGATGGCTGGCGAAAGTCGCCGGGTCGAACCTGCCCTTGATCTCCACCTGATCCTCGCCCTTGAACGGGGTGGTCGATTTGCCATTGAAAAAGGAGGTGACGTGGCGGAATTTCTGCGTTTCGGCCAGCCGGAGCTGGCGGAAGCCGGCGTCCGACACCACTCCGCCCAAGAGGTGGTCCATGCTGCCGTCCGTGCCCATGGCGCCCAGGAGGAAGTGGGCGAAGCCGTCGTAATAGCGAGTGAGACCGGCATAGGCCGCTTTGGGCCTGGCGGAAAGCTGGCCGGGATAGTCGGGATCGACAAAGGCCTGGCTCAGTTGGATGGCCCGATCCTGGCGGTAATTGGTGTGGAGGATGGAGTCGCCGTCTCCGACTCCGGCATAGCCGTCGATGACCCGGGGCGGAATGTATTCGTCAACCATTTCGCCTCCGTCCGGCGTTTTGTCGTTGGCGTAGGATTGCTTCACCGCCGTCATGATGTCGGGCGCTTTTTCCGCCTTGGCCTCAACGATGGCCGCATAGGCCCGATCGGTCAGCCGCCAGTTTTTCGATCGATCCATGGCGTAATAGCGCCCCATCGCCGTACCAATGGAGGCGTTCCCGATTTCTAGCGTGACTTTCAGGAGTTTGGCGATATATTCGGATGAGGAGCGGGGAGGGGTGTCCCGTCCGTCCAGGAAGGGATGGATGACGATCCGCCCGGCCGGGAATTCCCGCCGCGCCTGGCGGAGGATTTTGAAAAGATGCTCCTGGTGCGCGTGCACCCCCTCGTCCTGGAGCAGGCCGAAGAAATGGAAGACGCTCGCATTCGCCTTCCAATTGCCGGTCAACCGTTTCCATTGGTCGGTCTGGAAGAGGGAACCGTTGCTCAGGCCGTCGTCGATGCGCTTCAACTCCTGGATGACCACGCGGCCGGCGCCCATGTTGAGATGCCCGACCTCGGACGAGCCCTGGTAACCGTCGGGAAGGCCGACCGCCTCCCCCGAGGCGTCCAGGAGATTCCAGGGGTGGCGCGCCTTCAGGCGATCCATGACCGGGGTTTGGGCGGCGTACACCGAATTTCCCCGGGGATTCCGGTTAAATCCCCAGCCATCGCGGATAATGAGGACGACGGGCTTTACAGCCATTGCCGGCTCCTTGTGAAAAGATGCCTGAATTCCGCCCCGTTCCATGCCGTCCAAGACAAGCGGCATTATAAAGGATGAAAAGACGCATGTCCAAACCTTTACGCTTTTTTATCGCCGGCATCATCCAAGGCTCGCTCCCGGACGGCGTCCATTGCCAGGACTACCGTCGGCAGGCGACCGACCTGTTGCGGGAGGCTTTCCCCGGCGCCGAGATATTCGACCCGGTGATCGCCTACCCGGACAGCTTGTCCTATGACGATGCCAAAGGGAGCGCCGCTTTTTTCGATTTGATGGCCAGGGCGGCCGAGACGGATGTCCTGATCGCCTTTCTTCCCGAGGCCAGCATGGGCACGGCGATTGAACTCTGGAAAGCCCACCAGGCCGGCGCCCTGGTGGCGGCGGTTTCCCCGCTGGATCGGAATTGGGCCATCCGTTACTTGGCGGATCTGGTTTTTCCCGATTTGGCCGCCCTGGAACGGTTTATCCGCGACGGAGGGTTGGCGGGGGCGGCGGCGGAAAAGGCGGGGAAAAGGCCGGCCCCGCCGCGTTGAATTTTTGGCGGCGACATTGAAGCGGAAGAAGTTGCGCCTCGCCGACGCTCGGCGGGGACGGGGATCAGTTCACGCGCTCGACGAATTCGCCGCTGCGGGTGTCGATCTTGATCTTGTCGCCAACCTTCATGAAGAGCGGCACCTTGACGTTGAAGCCGGTCGAGACTTTGGCGTTTTTGAAAATATTGGTGCGGGAATCGCCTTTGACCCCGGGCTCGGCGTCGATGATTTCCAGGACCACCGAGGTGGGAAGCTCGACCGAGACGATTTTCCCCTCGATTAGGGTGCCGCGGACCACCGAATTCTCCGGCAGGTAGTTGATGTCGTCGCCAATCACCTCCTTGGCCACCGGGATCTGCTCGTAATTCTCGGTGTCCATGAAGACGTAGGCGTCCGCCTCCGGATAGAGATATTCGAACGGCTTGGTCTCAACATACACTTCGTCGATCTGATCATTGGAGCGGAATCGCTTCTGCGTCTTGTTGCCGCTTCGGAGCGAGCGCATCTCGGTCTGCACCATGGCCCGCCAGTTGCCGGGGGTGACGTGTTCCCGCCCCATGACGACGAACAGTTCCCCGTCCATGCGGATGACCATGCCTTTGCGGATTTCAGTGGCGTTTATCATGGCGCCGGCCTCTTTGCTTGAAGGGTTAGGGTTTCGCCAGCATTTTGCCGCTGGCCTGAATATAGTTCATCACCTTGTAGATAAGCCTGGCGGCGGCCAAATCGCTCTGGATAGAGGTGTTGATCGGGCAAAGCTCGGTAATGTCGATGGCGGCGATGCGGCGGCGGGCGGCGACCTTTTTCAACAGGCGCAGCAACTGCCACCAACCCAGCCCGCCCGGCTCCGCCGCTCCCACGGCGGGGATGACCGAAGGATCCAGCCCGGTCAGGTCGATGGAGAGGTATACCGGGCTGCGGAGCTCGTCCACCACGTCGTCCTGCCAAGACTCGTCCGAATTCCGGTCGATGTCGGCCATGAAGAAAGTTTCCACCGGGACGCCGCTGTCCATGCTGCGCTCGAAGGCATCGCGGGAAAGGGAACGGATGCCCACCTGGCAGATGCTGGGGGGATTTTTCAGTTCCAGCACGCGGCGCATGACGGTGTGGTGGGTCTCCTCGTCGTCGGCGTCGTCCAGGTCGGCGTTAGAGTCGATGTGAAGGACGGAAAGCTCGGGCGAGCGAGCCAGCAGGGTTTGGATGCCCCAAAGCGAGACGGTGCCGTCGCCGCCAAGGATGATCGGGACGGCGGTGGCGTCGAGGGCGGCCGTGATTTGCTCCTTGACCCAGGTCTCTATTTGGAAAGGCTCGCTGGGCGCGGTTTCCGGGGCGATTGAATGGATGCCCACCATGTCGACCAGGGTTAGCCCGGTTTCCTCGTCGTAATCCTCAATCAGGCTGGAGGCGTCCAAGATTTTCCGCGGCGCGGCGGCTTGCCCCGCGATGTAACTGGCTGTGGCGTCGTGCGGGGCCGGGACGAGGGAAAAATAGGCGTCCGCCAAATCGGCGCTTTCATACCCTAGGAAATGTGCTTCCGCGTCAGCCATGGCCTACTCCTGTCAAGCGTTTTGATTGAGGTCGACAATCATGCAACCAATGTAAAATCAAACCATTGCCCAAACGCCAGTAAACGGCGGGGCAAATGGCGAAAAAACAAACCGGCATGGCAACTTTTCGCCATGCCGCGGTAAAGGGTCAAGATAATAAGCATTTTTGGGTACTTTGCAAGAAAAATCGGAAAAAATAAAACTCCCGTCCAGGGCCGGCGCAGCTAAAAGTTCCGATCTACCCATCGCGAAGTGGTTTTCGCTGTTGAGTGGTTCAAGCGATGGCCTGGGCCCGTCTTTCGTTTCCGGAGGCGATATGGAAGGTCAAGGCTAGAAGTGAGCGCGGGTTGGAGGCATGTTTCCACGAATTTTATTTTCACTTAACAGCTTGTGAATAAAGCAGTAATTTTTGGCGGAGAAAAAAACGGGAAAAATCGCAAAAAAAACTTGCGGATCAGGGGCGTTTTGATATATACTTAACAAAGATTAATTAATGCTTATCACGAGAAAAGCTTTCTGATCCCCAAAATATTCCTTGCGTCGTACGCTGAGCGCTTTGTATTCCCGTATGCTCCACAGAAGGAGAAGGAACATGTCAAAGTGGCGGATTCCCGCTTCCGGCGGCAACATGGAGGCCAACAATGGCATTTACTACCAAAACATGAACAACAGGCAGGTCGCGGAACGGCTGAAAAATAACGACATTATCCTCATTCCCGTCGGCTCCACAGAAAATCATGGTCCCGGCGCGCCTTACGGCGAAGACACCTATCTCGACTGCCGGCTGTGCGAACAGGTTGCCTCGGCCACGGGGTGTACGGTGGCCCAGCCGGTATGGTATGGTTCCCATCCCTACCATCACTTGGGCATGCCCGGAACCGTCATGATTCCGGAAGACATTCTTTCCGACTATCTCTGCTATGTTTTCGCCGGTTTCTGGAACACCGGTTTCCGAAAGATGATCGTTGTGAACGGGCATGGCCAGGATTACGTGATTCCCGCCGCCATTCACAAGTTCGGCAAGAAATTCCAGGTTCCGGGCATTATCCTCTATGTCCACTTCTGGAACTGCGCCGGGGAGCAGCTTGATTCCGCCGATCGGGGAGGCCCCTACCAGACGCCGTTCATCCACGCCGACGAAGTGGAACAATCCTGGTCCCTGGCGCTGTTTCCGGAACTGTGCGATCAGGCGAACGCCGTTGCCACCAAACCCTCTCCCATGCTTCCGCCCGGCCATATCAACAACTCGGCCGAGAGGGGGAAGGGGCCAATCAAGTGGTACAACGCCTACGGGTCGGTCGGCATGGAATGCGTCTGCACCCCCGAGGGGGTAATCGGGGACGCCAGGCTGGCCGATGCCGAAAAAGCCAGGAAAGGAGTGGAAAAAACCCTGGACTACCTGGAAAAGCTGGTCCGGGACATCCTGGAGAAATATCCTCCCGGGGACCTTCCTCCCGTCGAAAAGGTCACCCAGCGCCGGCGCGAGGATATTGAGGCGGTCATCAAGGGGCCGGCCAACGGCGGCCGGCACCTGTATACCATCGCCTATTGAGCGGCAATCCGATTGGGGAAAACGGAGGGGAAAAAATGAAGGCCAGAATTGCTTTCATGCACGGGCCGCGCGATTTGCGCATCCGCGAGGTGGAGTTGCCGAAGTTGGGGTCGGGGCAGCTCCTCGTCAAGGTGGGCGCCTGCGGGATATGCGGTTCGGACGTGGAATGTTTCGAGGGGAAATCGGCCGAAGGGCGCTATGATCTCGGGCCTTTCACCCCCGGACACGAATGGTCGGGCCAGGTGGTTGAGACCGCGCCGGACGTAAGGGATTTCAAGCCGGGCGACAAGGTGACCGGCGACTGCGTCATGGCCTGCGGCCACTGCCGCAATTGCAAGGAAGGGCTGATGCCTTCCGCCTGCCTGGAGATGCGGGAGCTGGGGTTCATGCCCAATTCCCCCGGCGCGATGGGCGAATACCTCATTCTCGAACAGCAGTACGCCCACAAGTTCCCGGCCGATTGGAATTACTTCCTGGGCGCCTGGATAGAAAACTTCTCGGTCGGCTATTGGGGCATTTGGGGGAATGGCGGCTATGTGGACGCCTCCGACCATGCGGTCATCATCGGCGGCGGTCCCATCGGCATATCCGCCACCGTCGCCGCCTCGGTCTCCGGGGCCAACACCATCGTGATTGATCCCCTTCCGGCCAGACGGGAGCGCGCCCTGAAGTACGGGGCCGATCACGCCCTCGATCCCGCGGCCGGCGACATCGCCAAAATGGTGCGCGACGTCACCGATGGCAGGGGCGCCACCGTGCTGGCGGAATGTTCCGGCAACGACAAGGGGATAGCCTCGGTTTTCGACATCGCCGGCCACAGCTGCCGGGTCGGGTTTGTCGGCCATTCCATCGGCCGCAAGGTGCCGGCCGAGCTCGGGCGGGTCATCTGGTCGAATCTGCGCGTTGTCGGCTCGGGCGGCACCAGGAATTTCCTGGAAAGGACGATTCGCTTCCTGTCGCGGATCAAGGGCCGTTACGACTTCGACGCCCTGAACAGCCACTACATCCCCTTCGGGGAACTCGGCAAGGCAATGGAAATCGCCTGCGAGGAGAAGGCCAGCGCCTTCAAGGTGATGCTGACGTTCGAATGAGGGGTAAGCTTTTCCACTAACTAAGGGGCATAGCTATGTCAAAAGAATTGAAAATCGGATTGATAGGGGCGGGAAGGATTGGGCGGGTGCAAATTTATCTTTATTGAATTAAAATAGTTGCAAGTATTTTGTGGTTTTTTTAAAAAACTATTGACAAATGGGAAAATGTGTTATAATGGCAATTGTATACCATGAATACCAAACGTGGAAGTAATCCATGGAGAAAACGTGGCAAGTGCATTGAAAAACGATTCTCTTAACATTGCCCTGTTATCTCGTGAGTTTTGGGGCATTGAGAATTGGTGCATTAGATGCAAGACGTGATGTTGCGTGAGGATTAATGCTGGGTTCAACGCCGAAGAAACATACTGGTATTTAAATGTCTTTGTGATTTTGTAGTACAACTCTTGCACTCTACTCTGGTGGTATTTACACACAAAAACCATTTTACTCAGTACAAATTTTGATTTGCCGTAGATTACTCGAATAAAAATTATGACTTATGGCGACCTCTCGAAATTTGCATTTACGGCAGTGATCTTTACTGCTTATTGCTTTAATTGTGATTTTTAACCAGAGTGTACTATTTTCATAATTCTAGTTCGTAACGTGTATAAACATATATTCGTTGAATCTATTGTTGACGATAATGTTATATTTAAGAGAGTATCTTCGTTATTGGGAAAGGATGAACAGTTATGGGAAAGGTTGTATGGAAATACGGAACCAAAGGGACTATGCAGGTCGATTACGAAGAACGCATTAATTTTGATCGGTTACGTCGAGATCGTGTCGCCAAAATTCAAAAAGCGTTGGAAAAGACCGACTTTGGGTGTCTCATACTATTTGCCGCCGAAAACAAACGATATGCTACATCGACCGCCGTTGCTTCTCCGGAAGTGGACAATATGGGACGCTATGCAATTATTCCTCGTAATGGAAAGCCATACATCTTTGGTTTCGGTTCGGAAGTTGCCGCCGAAAAAATTAATTGCCCATGGATCGCTGATCGCACTTATCCAGCTCATACCACAATGTTCGGTGCCTTGCCTAAAGTGTGGGGAAAATACAAGGATTTTATTGTCGATCTGAAAATGGTTCTGGAACAAAATAAACTTAACAAGAAGGATCGTATTGGCATCGATATTATGGATGGTCAGCTATATATGGCACTTCAGGAAGAAGGGTTCGTATTGGGCGATGGGCAAGACGTCATGCTGGAAGCGCGTGAGATCAAGACTGATGACGAAATTTCTATCATGATGAATGCCGCTGCATCTGTGGATGCCGCATTCTATAAAATGGCGCAAAACATTCGCCCTGGTTCGAAAGAGAACGATCTGCAGGCTGTGGCCGCAGCCGAAATGCATCGACTTGGCGGTCAATGGGCAATCAATGTACAAGTTACAAGTGGTTCCCGGACAAACCCGCATCCCCACCTTAGTTCTGACCGTTTAATCCAGCCAGGTGATCTTGTTTTTGCCGACATGGTTACACTTATGAATGGTTATCATACCTGCTACTACCGTACCATGTGTTGTGGAACTCCGACTGATAAACAAAAAGACATCTACAAGCGTACCTATGACATGCTTATGGCGGGTATAGAAAAATGCACACCGGGCAATAGTACTGCCGATGTGGTAGAAGCATGGCCCAAAGCGGAATATTGGGGACTCCCTAATGAAAGTGCGGCGTTTGGCCTTGCGTTTGGCCATGGCCTTGGCGTGGGGCTTTGGGAGAGACCGATAATTCATAGGGCGTGCAGCCTCGACAATCCGGTCGAATTGAAACCGGGTATGATCATTGCCGTGGAAACATACGATAGCGCTGGATTTGATGGTGCAAGAATAGAAGAAGAGATTATCATCACCGAGGAAGGTCCACAGATCATCACTAAATGGCCGGATCAGGAATTATTGGCATGCCCGATTCGGTAATATACTTGTCGCGGACTTGAATTGTAATTTCGACCATGCGGAACACCTTGGGGGGTTCCCTGGAATATAAGGCATGGCTGGATGGATGGTAGGGGATGTCATTTTCACAATTCCAGCCCGAAAGAAGTATATATTTCTTATGTTGAAAGTGGATTTTAAAGATTTTGGCTTGTTTATTCGGAATAAGTTGTCTATCGGCATGGCGATACATTTACTTGGTGTTGTAGCTACGCCTTGCAAAAGAAGATCGCTATGCCTGAATTTCCGCCGGCGCTTGGATTCCTGAGTATGCTTGAACCAATCTTCACCAAACCTGCCTTCATTCTCTGTATCCGCCTGATGACGGGATGGATACTGTATCCAGGCAAACACACCATCATCGGCATCTATCCCTTCGCCGACCCGAAGTGTGAATATTCTGTCCAACTCTATCACTACTTCTTCCGTACCGCCATCTGGCCGCAAGGCGAATTGTTTGTCTACTGTGCACGATTCTTGGTCGGCCGTTTCGCCGCCGGGCAACAGACCCTGCTCCTAGTTATCGACGACATCACCCACAAGAAGACCGGGCGCAAAGTGGACGGCGCCAGAGTCTATCGGGACGCTGTCCGCTCCGCAACCTCCGAGACCGTCTTCTGCTGGGCGCCGCAATACATCCCGCTGTGTCTTCTTCTCCATCCGCCCTGGGAAGGCGAACCTTTGGCCATCCCCCTCACCATCCGTCTCAACCGCAAGAACCAGGGCTTTACTCTCCTCGGCTATGCAGCAGACACGCTCAGGGAGCTTGGCCAATGGCTGCTAGACCATGACTTTCGTCTCGTCGCCGATGGCGCCTCTGCGTCTCTGGCCGGAAAGCTGCCTCCCCGGGTCACGCATATTTTCCGGTTTCGGGTCGACACCGCCCTCTTTGAACTCCCGCCGCCGCCTTCCGGCAAGTGCGGACGGCCCCGCCGCAAGGGCACCAGACTCCTCAAGGCCGCGGAATTGGCAAAAATCGCTCCGGAACGGGCCGGAGCATTTGCCTACCTAATATATGGGACGGTCTGGCTGGCCAGGATAGAGCGGGAAGGCAAAAAAAACACCTCCATCCAACGCAAGTGGTCTGGGAAAAAGAATTGCGTCTCCTTCCTCGACGTTCTTGCCGATGTCCGCCAACAACTCTGGAACGAAAGAATTATTGCCATGTCGTCTTCCTATTCCGGCATCACTAAAATTCAGGAACTCCTTGTACACGCCATCGTTTGGGCAGCATAAGGTTTAAAAATCAACTGAGAGACGACGCAGATGACCGCCTTGCTTCAACTTTCCAATATTAGTAAGAAATTTGGTCAATTCTACGCGCTTAAAGATGTTGACTTCAATATCTATAGTGGCGAGGTCAATGTACTGATCGGTGAAAACGGTGCTGGAAAATCCACATTGATGAAAATTCTTTCTGGTGTTTATGGCAAGGACACTGGTTCGATCATTATGAATGGCAAGGAGATTGAGATTAGTTCTCCCATGGACGCGGTACGCATGGGCATCGGCACTGTATATCAGGAATTGACCCTGGTGCCGGAATTAAGTGTTGGCGAAAATTTTTTTCTCGGGCCCAATTTAATGACAAATTACGGCTTCGTCCCTTGGAAAAAATTACATGATGACGCCGGAAGAGAACTACGTGAACTTGTCGACCTAGACATCGATACTAAGGTCAAGGTAAAGAAACTTGGCATCGCCCAACAACAACTACTTGAGATTGCGCGTGTTGTTAGCCACAACATCCGTATTCTCATTCTCGACGAACCTACTGCCGTTTTAACCAATCGCGAAGTGGAAAAACTCTTCGAAATCATTCAGGCTGTCAAAACACGTGGTATCGCTATTGTCTATATTTCCCACCGACTCGAGGAATTATTTCGTATCGGTGATCGAGTTACCGTTCTTCGTGACGGCCATATGGTAGGATGTAAATTGAGACGTGACGTGGACACTAATAATCTGATCAATATGATGGTTGGCCGAAACATTGAGAACCAATACCCACGCGCTGACTTTTCGCACATCGAACGAAAAG